>CADCOL010000201.1 GCA_902803015.1 uncultured Lachnospiraceae bacterium
CCCAATTACAACCTGCATCCGAAGGAATATAACACCGGAATAACGGCTCCGAATCGCGATAATTTCAAAGATTTACCGGAAGAATGGTATAATCGGGAAAATCTTAATTATGAAGAAGAAATGGAGGAGGCCCGAAAGGTATTTGTCGCTGAAGAAAAAGAGAGAATCTTAAGAGACGTTAAATACAATGTTTTGGAAGACTTCCGCGATATCGTTCACGAGTTTGACAAGGCTCTTGAAGAAGAAGTCGAAATCCGCCGCGGAATTGTCAATCAGCTGAATAAAATCAAAGCGATTGACGAGATCCTTGAAAAAGCAAATACGAATCCGGCGTTTAAGAAGGAATTTATAGAAAGCGGAAAGGCCGCCATTTTTGAAGCAAACCGTGCGAAGTATGAAGAAATGAAGAAATCCGTTCCGGCCCTGGAAGAGCAGCTGACCATATCCGCGGAACGTTCCTTCCTGCTCGAAGCGACGAGAGCCAAGTTTGTCAATCATAACGAAAAGATCCAGAAAGACCTGCTTGACAAGCATTATAAGCCTCTTATTAAAGAACAGGAAGAAATTACTGCCGAAGCAAAGCGGAAGTTCGATGAAATCGATAAGGCGGAAAGCGATTTGCGGATAGCAAAAGAAAAATACGCAGAAGCTGAAGACAACTTACAGGACATGATTGAAGAGTACGAGAATGCCAGGGACATGGTAGTACCGAAAGAGGGCGAACCTTTTAAGGCGCAAAAGGTTGCAAGACTTGAGAAAAAGGTTTTTGAACAGAAGGAAGCTCTTTTTATCGCAAAGAATACAATGAATGAGAAACAGTTTGATGTAGATGATTTAAACGAGTACGGCAATTTTAATGAAAGAAAAGCTGCATACGATAAGGAAGCCAAGGAATTAGACGAGCTAAAGAAGAATTACGCATCGGATTACAGAGTTACGGAAACCGGCGGAAATGCGCTGATAGCGACGCAAAAGATTTCTTTACAGGATTACTTAAAGGAAAACGAAGAGCTTCGCAAAGTATATGCGCAGCTTAAGGAAAAAGGTGTAAAACATCTTGAAAACTTTGACAAGCAGGTAATCCAGAACAATCCGTTCCGTGACAATTACAAGAAAACAGTCCTTGAAAATGCAAGGAAAGGCTATTATGACCGGGAATCCATCACATATGCGCGTGACACGATTCTGAAAAAAGCGGCGGAAGCAAATTGCAACAACAAAGAAGCGCTTGAGTCCGTAAGACAGATTTCGGAGGCAATGGGTTCGAAGCTGAATATCAATGAGATTGCCGAAAACGCCAAATCCTTACAGGCCGGCGCGGAAGCAGATAAGAACATCGAAGCGGAAGCTCCCAAAATGGGCGGCCCCAAGTTGTAAATCGGTACTCAAAACCGGTATTATTAAACAGCCAAACGGGTGTCAAGAAAAAATACTTGACACCTGTTTTTTATTTTTGTATAGTATACAGGTATGAAAGAAATCGCGAGACGTGCATTATTATATGATTTTTACGGAGAACTTCTTACGGATCACCAGAAGAAGGTATACGAAGATGCGGTCATGAACGATTATTCCTTATCGGAACTTGCCGAAGAATACGGCGTTTCGAGACAGGGCATTCATGATCTGCTCAAGCGTTGCGATGCGATTTTGGAAGGATACGAAGAAAAACTCGGTCTGATTAAGCGTTTCGGTGATTTAAAGAAGGTTGCCGACGAAATCCGCGTTGACTTGGACCGCATGGATAAAGCTCCCACACAGAAAGAACGCGACGAGCTTTGCAATCGTATGAAAGAGAATCTTTCATTAATCGAAACGATTTAATGAATGGATTATGGTGACAGGCATATATGGCATTTGAAAGCTTAACCGATAAATTACAAAACGTCTTTAAGAAATTAAAGAGCAAGGGCCGACTGACCGAAGAAGACGTTAAAATCGCTTTAAAAGAAGTAAAAATGGCGCTTCTCGAAGCGGACGTCAACTTCAAAGTTGTAAAGAACTTCATGAATACCGTACAGGAACGTGCGGTCGGCGAGGAAGTTTTAAACGGTTTGAATCCCGGTCAGATGGTGATTAAAATCGTAAACGAAGAACTTGTGAATCTGATGGGTTCCGAGAATACGGAGATTCAGTACCAGCCCGGTCAGGCCATCACGGTTCTTATGATGTGCGGTCTTCAGGGTGCAGGTAAAACCACGACCACCGCGAAACTTGCCGGAAAGATGTTAAAGAAAGGCAAAAGACCGTTACTGGTTGCATGTGACGTTTATCGTCCCGCAGCGATCGAGCAGTTAAAGGTCAATGCCGAAAAGGTCGGGGTTCCATGCTTTTCGATGGGAGACAATCATTCTCCCGTGGATATCGCCAAAGCCGCATTGGAGCATGCTGCTAAAAACAATTACAACGTAGTCATCCTCGATACCGCCGGACGTTTGCATATCGACGGCGATATGATGGCGGAACTTCAGAATATCAAGAAAAATGTAACAGTACATCAGACACTCCTCGTTGTCGATGCCATGACGGGTCAGGATGCCGTAAATGTGGCAACATCCTTTAACGAACAGATCGGTGTGGACGGAATCATCCTTTCGAAGATGGACGGCGATGCAAGAGGCGGTGCGGCACTTTCCGTAAAAGCCGTTACCGGAAAGCCGTTGCTTTACGTCGGTATGGGTGAGAAGTTAAGCGACCTCGAACCGTTCTATCCGGACCGTATGGCAAACCGAATCCTCGGAATGGGCGATGTGCTGACATTAATCGAAAAAGCCCAGGAAAATGTGGAAGTCGATCCCGACAAAGAAAAGGAAATGGCTTCCAAGTTAAAGAAGGGCAAATTCGATTTTAACGATTACCTCGACAGCATGAAGCAGATGCGTAAAATGGGCGGCCTCGGAGCAATCCTCGGAATGATGCCCGGCATGGGAGTTTCCAGGGAAGAACTGGAAGGTGCCATTGATGAAAAACAGCTTGCGCATTTGGAAGCAATCGTGCTTTCGATGACACCCGAGGAACGTTCCAATCCGAAGATCCTGAATCCGAAGCGCAAACACAGAATTGCAAAAGGCGCCGGAGTGGACATTGCCGAAGTGAACCGTTTCATCAAGCAGTTTGAACAGATGCAGAAGATGATGAAACAGATGCCCGGCATGATGAAAGGCAAACGCAAAATGCGCTTCCCGTTCTAAACCGATAGTTATCTGATGAATCGTTGTTACAGACAACATTTCACGGACGATTATAAATATCACAAATAGAAAACAAAATTTTTGGAGGACAAAAAAATGGCAGTAAAAATCAGACTTAGAAGAATGGGCTACAAGAGAAACCCGATTTACAGAATCGTAGTTGCAGATTCCAGATCTCCCAGAGACGGAAAGTGCATCGATGAAATCGGTACCTACAATCCCAACACCGATCCCAGTGAATTCAAGGTAGACGCAGAAGCAGCAAAGAAGTGGCTTGCTTCCGGTGCTCAGCCTACCGCAACCGTAGATAAAATCTTCAAGCTTGCAGGAATCGAGAAATAATCAATTGCAATTTTTGGAGGTGGAATCATGAAGGAATTGGTAGAAGTGATTGCCAAAGCTCTCGTCGACCATCCCGAAGAAGTTGTCGTTACCGAAAAAGCAGACGGCAAGGACATTAAAGTCGAGCTTCACGTTGCACCTTCCGATATGGGTAAGGTCATCGGGAAACAGGGACGTATTGCGAAAGCAATCCGTACAGTTGTCAAGGCTGCATCATCCAAAGAGGATGTTTATGTAGACGTTGATATTGTTTAGTATGGGAAGGCAGTGTAATGTATTTGCACTGCCTTTTTTAAAAATCATGATGAACGGTTCGGGAAGAGTTTCATGAAGAAGAATCAAAGATTATTTGTATGTTGTATTACATTTGTAGTACTTTTTGTCACAATATTCGGCGCGGTGAATCTGCGTGCATCCGCAATTGCTTATCTTGCGGATGAGTTTCTGGATATCGGAGTTTACAAAGACGGAAACGCAGAAGTAGTGAAAGACAGAGAGAATATCCATGAATGGGGCGGCATGAGCGCCGTTTTTGTGCTTCTCAGTCTTGCAAAACTGCAGGAAGACGGATTGATTGATCCGGATACTCCGGTTACGGATTATTTTCCGGAAGATGTAACTTCGGCACTTCGTTTCAGTTATCCGATAACTGTTAAGGATATTCTTAATCATACGACCGGTCTGCAGAATGCGATGACCGGACGCGTGATGCTGGAAGGAGAAAAATTCACGTCTTTATCGGATGTGTTAATCAATAATAAACCGAATCAGAATTTTAAATCCGGTGATTATGTATCCTACTCGGATTACGGAATCTGCCTGGGCGCTTATCTTGTAGAAAGCGTTAGTGGAATGCCGTATTACGAATATGTACATAAGAATATTTTGGAGCCGCTCGGAATGGAGCATACATCGATTTACTTCGATTATTCGGATTGTGAAAATGTTGCATCCGTAATGAATGCGAAAACAAGCGTGAAGTTTGCATATTATCCCGCGTATTCCGCATGCGGAAGCATGGAAGATATGCTGATTCTGACAGAAGATCTGGTATCCGGAAAGAGTAAGGTTTTATCGGATGAATCCTTACAGTCTTTCTTCGGAGGAACTTTGAATTATCGTGGTACGGATGTGATTCGTATCTCATACGGTCTTGCGGCATATTACGAATACGAAAATACGTGTTTCGGGATTCGAAGCAGTAATTACGACGGAATGACACACCTTTATCTTTGCCCGGATACGCAGACGGCAGTCATAATCGTGGATCATAATCCGGAAGAGCCGCAGGGAATTTTTGTATCGAAAGAATATTTCGGCCGGGCGAAAGAATCTGCGGATTCGTTTTCCTATACCATCAAAGATATGGCGGGCTATTATATGAAAGCCGGTGCAACGATTCGAGGAAAGAGTACATTTCTTTCTTTGATGGACGGTGTGAATTTCAAAGCATGCGGTGATCACGGACTTGCACTTTCGTCCAATCCGTCTGTTCCGTACCTTACTCAGATTTCCGAATACGGTTTTCTGTCGGATGCCGGGGATGTCGGATATTTCTATAAAGATGCCGACGGAAATAAAATGATTCAGTATCCGACGCTTGATCTGGTGCCTTATCCGGGCGCATTGCCCGTGCTTCGGTTAATTGTTGTAATCCTTTATTATTTGTCGCTTATTTATGCGTTCGGAGCACTCCTTGCCGGTGTATTTTCCTTCATTTCAAGGAAGGTCAAAAAGGATCCGAAAAAAGCGCCTTCATTCCGTAAATATCATCTGATTGCCTGCTTAACGGTCCTGTTACACGGAATCGTTTTCACGGTAATGACGATGACACTGCTGATGGGGATCAATAACCGTATTGTTTCGATGTCCACAATGATGTTTTTCTTCGGAACGCTGATTGCGTTTATTTATCTGGTGTTCCTGATTCGTACCGGACGGCGCGAACATTGTTCCAAAATCGAAAAAATCGGATATTACGCAACTGCGGTTGCAGGGATTATAACCATCGGATTCTCGTTTTTGTTTAATCTGTTATTCTGACGCAGATGTCCGGGAAAGCATGTAGTTTTAGTTATAGATTTGCTTTAAATTTGGAGAAGTTTAATGGAAGAGTTTTTAATCGTCGGCACCATAACGTCCACGCACGGCATTCGCGGAGAGGTAAAGGTATTTCCCCAAACGGATGATCCGACGCGTTTTAAAAAATTAAAAGAAGTTTATCTGGATACCGGAAAAGAACGGATTCTTCTGCATCCCGAATCCGCAAAGTTTTTCAAGCAGTATGTGATTCTGAAGTTTAAGGAATTCAACGATATCAACGAAGTGGAAGGATTCCGGCAAAAAACATTGTACGTGGACCGTAAAAATGCTGTATCCTTAAAGAAGGATGAGTATTTTGTTGCGGATTTAATCGGAATGGAAGCGCGCACCGAAGACGGCTGTAAAGTCGGTATCATTAAGGATGTGATGCAGACCGGTGCGAATGATGTGTATGTTATCGAAAAAGAGGGGGGAGCAGAGCTTCTCCTGCCGGCCATCAAAGAGTGCATCTTGAATGTCGATGTCGCAGGGCG
>CADCOL010000202.1 GCA_902803015.1 uncultured Lachnospiraceae bacterium
ATCCACACATTTGCCGTTCTTTACTGCGGAAATGGAAGCTCCGTTACCCAGGTGGCAAACAATAATCTTTAAGTCTTCTCTGGTCTTGCCGAGGATTTCCGCCGCACGTGCGGATACGAAATCGTGGCTGGTTCCGTGGAAGCCGTAACGGCGAACCTTGTATTTTTCATAATATTCATAAGGAAGACCGTACATATATGCCTTCTCCGGCATCGTCTGATGGAAAGCCGTATCGAATACAGCCACCATGGGAACGTTCGGCATGATCTTCTGGCATGCACGGATTCCGATTAAGTTTGCGGGGTTGTGAAGAGGTGCCAGATCATTGCACTCTTCGATGGCCTTGATTACTTCTTCGTTGATTACAACGCTGGAAGCAAATTTCTCGCCGCCATGGACAATTCTGTGACCTACCGCATCAATTTCATCCAAAGATTTTACAACACCGTGGTTTGCATCCGTCAAAGCATCGATTACCATCTGAACCGCAACGGTGTGATCCGGCATGGGTGCTTCAATTACCACTTTCTCGCCGCCGGCGGGGGTGTGATTTAATCTTGCTCCGTCCATTCCGATTCTTTCGCAGAGGCCCTTTGCCAGTACCGCTTCGGACTCGGAGTTGATTAACTGATACTTCAGGGATGAACTTCCGCAGTTAATTACCAATACATTCATTTCTTGCTCTCCTTATTGTATAAAATATTCTTTTTCGTTGTCTGTTCGGCTTTAGTATGCCTTGCCCCAGTACATCAGCGCTTTGGCCGGGCGTCCGCAGCATACGCAGGTTTCGGAAATGCGTTCCTGTGCAAACGGCATGCAGCGGCTGGTCGCCGTGGTATCTTCTTTTACTTTATCTTCGCAGGCCTGATCTCCACACCACATAGCCTTTACGAATCCGGGCTTTTCGTTGAGAATCTTTACGAACTCTTCGTAGTTGGTTGCGGTATAGGTATGCGCATCTCTGTGTGCTCTTGCGCGCTCCAGCATTTCTTTCTGAATGCGGTCAAGCATTTCGCCGATGGTCACTTCAAGGTTATCAAGAGAAATCTCGGTCTTTTCACCGGTATCACGGCGAACGATGACTGCCTTGCCCGCTTCGATGTCACGGGGACCGATTTCCAAACGAAGCGGCACTCCGCGCATCTCATGCTCTGCAAACTTCCATCCGGGACTCTTTTCGGAATCGTCAACCTTTACACGGAAGTCTTTCAGCTGCTCTTTTAATGCGAATGCCTTGTCGAGAACGCCTTCCTTCTTTTGCTGAATCGGGACGATGACTACCTGTGTGGGCGCAACCTTCGGAGGCAGAACCAAACCGGAATTGTCTCCGTGAACCATGATTACCGCACCGATCAGACGAGTGGTCATTCCCCAGGAAGTCTGATGTACATATTCAAGCTTATTGTCCTTGGATGTGTACTGGATATTAAATGCTCTTGCAAAACCGTCGCCGAAGTTATGGCTGGTTCCGGACTGCAATGCCTTTCCGTCATGCATCAGCGCTTCAATGGTATAAGTTGCAATCGCGCCCGCAAATTTTTCCTTATCGGATTTACGGCCTTTGATAACCGGAATGGCCAGAACATTCTCGCAAAAGTCCGCATATACATTCAACATCTGCTCTGTACGTTCCTGCGCCTCTTCGGCGGTTGCATGAGCCGTATGGCCTTCCTGCCATAAGAATTCCCTGGAACGAAGGAACGGTCTGGTGGTCTTTTCCCAACGAACCACGCTGCACCACTGATTGCAAATCTGAGGCAAATCGCGGTAGGAATGAACCGTATTTGCGTAGTAGTCGCAGAACAGGGTTTCGGAAGTAGGACGCACGCACATTTTCTCCTGAAGAGGTTCCAGTCCGCCCTGTGTTACCCAGGCAACTTCGGGGGCAAAGCCTTCCACGTGGTCTTTTTCCTTCTGAAGCAGACTTTCCGGAATAAACATGGGAAGGTACACATTCTGTACTCCCGTCTTCTTGAATTCCGCATCCAGCTGATTTCTGATTAACTCCCAGATAGCATATCCTGCAGGGCGAATTACCATACATCCTTTTACGGAAGTATAATCGGTAAGCTCTGCTTTCTTAACAACGTCCGTGTACCATTGGGCGAAGTCCTCTTCCATCGGGGTAATGGCTTCGAGTTGTTTCTTATCATCTGCCATGATCTAAATCTCTCCTTGAAGGCTCCCCCGTAAGTACGCGCCGTAATTACGGGGAAGCGGTTATTTTTACTGTAATCTCTTAAGAAGCGCTTCTCTCTGCTCTTCGTAACCGGGCTTTCCGAGAAGTGCGAACATGTTCTTCTTGTAGCTTTCCACGCCGGGCTGGTTGAACGGATTCACGCCAAGGATGTATCCGGATACGCCGCATGCAAACTCGAAGAAGTAGAACAACTCGCCGAGATAGAATTCGTTAACTTCCGGAACATTGATTAAGAAGTTCGGAACCTGTCCGTCGGTATGTGCAAGAATGGTTCCCTTCATTGCACATTTGTTTACAAAGTCAACGCTCTTTCCGGATAAGTAATTCAAACCGTCCAAATCAACCGGTTCTTCCTCAATGATAATCTCTTCTCTGGAAGTCTCGATGTTGATAATCGTTTCAAAAATGTTTCTGGAGCCGTCCTGAATGAACTGTCCCATGGAGTGAAGGTCGGTAGTAAGATCCACGCTTGCGGGGAAAATACCTCTCTGATCCTTTCCCTCGGACTCGCCGTAAAGCTGCTGCCACCACTCGGATACGAAGTGAACTGCCGGCTCATAGTTTGCAAGGATCTCAATCTGTTTTCCTTTTCTTAAAAGAATGTTTCTTGCGGCTGCGTATTTTAACGCATCATTGTCTTCGAAAGCATTGTTTAATGCCATCTCTCTTCCCTTTGCCGCACCTTCCATCAATTTGTCGATATCCGCACCGGATACTGCAATCGGAAGAAGTCCTACTGCGGTAAGAACGGAGAAACGTCCGCCGATGTCGTCGGGAACAACGAAGCTCTCATAACCCTTCTCGGTAGCAAGTCCCTTTAATGATCCGCGTGCCTTGTCGGTGGTTGCATAAATTCTCTTTGCTGCTTCCTCTTCGCCGTATTTCTGCTCGCAGAGTTTCTTTAATACACGGAAAGCAATTGCGGGCTCGGTCGTCGTACCGGACTTGGAAATCATGTTGATGGAGAAGTCCCTGTCACCGATTACCTGAATTAAGTGCTTCAAATAAGTGGAGCTGATGGAGTTGCCGACAAAATAGATTTCAGGGGTCTTGCGAACGCTCTTGTCAACTACGTTGTAGAAACTGTGACGCAGGAATTCGATGGCTGCTCTTGCTCCGAGATAGGAGCCGCCGATGCCGACTACCAAAAGAACGTCGGAATCACTCTGAATCTTTGCTGCTGCTTTTTTAATTCTGTCAAACTCTTCTTTATCATAATTTACGGGAAGGTCAATCCATCCAAGGAAGTCATTTCCCGCTCCTGTCTTGCTTACCAGTGTTGCCTTTGCATCCTCTGCCAGCTTTTTCATAAGTTCCATCTCGTGGTCCTTTAAAAAGGGTGCTGCTTTGGAATAATCAAATGTTACGTTGCTCATATCCTTACCTCCGTATTCATTTCGCACAAAAAGTGCGTTTTTGTCCATCCTCAAGTGTAGCAAATAAACCTTGCCGTTTCAAGCCTTTTTACCTTATGAAAATGCTCCTTGATACACCGGAGTTGATTTGTTATAATTGGGCTTGGTATTTTATTCCATAGAATAAGGAAACAAAACCAAAGAGGAAGTGTCGATTTTATGAAAAAAATCGTTTTGACAGGCGGCGGAACCGCCGGACATGTCACGCCGAATATTGCTCTTCTCCCGAAACTCCGGGAGCTGGGGTACGAAATAAGTTATATCGGATCCTACGAAGGAATCGAGAAAAAACTGATTTCCGATTATGATATCCCTTATTACGGAGTTGCCACCGGAAAGTTTCGCAGATACATCGATCCGAAGAATCTCTCCGATCCGTTCCGTGTTGCCAAGGGTATGTCGGAAGCAAAAAAGATTCTGAAAGAGATAAAGCCGGATGTCGTATTTTCCAAAGGTGGCTTCGTGTCGGTACCCGTTGTACGGGCAGCAGCATCCTTAAAGATTCCCTGCATCATTCATGAATCCGACATGACGCCGGGACTTGCAAACAAACTCTGTATTCCTGTTGCAAAGAAGGTCTGCTGTAACTTTCCGGAAACCATTTCCAAACTTCCGGCCGGCAAAGCAGTCTTAACCGGCACCCCCATCCGTGCGGAGCTCATGCAGGGAGATAAGGAAGCAGCATTCAAACTCTGCGGCTTTACCAAAGACCTGCCTGTTCTGATGGTGATCGGCGGCAGCAGCGGCAGTCTTGTCATTAACAAAGAGATTCGCGCATCCCTGCCGAAGCTATTAAATGATTTTCAGGTTGTGCATTTATGCGGAACCGGAAATGTGGACAACCTTTTGCTCAATCAAAAAGGTTACAAGCAGTTTGAATATTTAAAGAGCGACCTAAAAGATGTTCTGGCCATGGCGGACATCGTAGTCTCCAGAGCCGGTGCCAACGCCATCTGCGAACTTCTGGCGTTAAAGAAGCCGAACCTTTTGATTCCCTTATCCGCCAAAGCATCCAGAGGCGATCAGATTCTGAATGCCGCATCCTTCCAGTCTCAGGGTTACTCACTGGTTCTGGAAGAAGAAAACATGGATACGGAAAGTCTGACCGACAAAATTTACGAACTATACTGCAACCGCGGTAAATATGTTGAAAACATGACCTTCAGTTCGCAGGGAAATGCAATCACCAAAATCATATCTTTAATTGAAGAGGAAAGTAAAAAATAATGTTAAAACAATTATCCATTTATGCAGAAAACGCAAAAGGAACCATGAAAGAAATTACCGACGTTCTCACAAAAGAAGGGATCAACATCTGGGGTTCCGTAACCAATGACAGTGCCGAATTCGGAATCATCCGCATGGTGGTTTCCGAACCGGAACTCGCAAAAGAAAAACTCGAACAGGCCGGTTACTTCTGCAAGCTGTGTAACGTCATCGGCGTGGAAATGGCTGATGAAGTCGGTGCATTAAACAGACTTTTGAAGACTCTCTATGACAGCAACATCAATGTCGACTACATCTACCTGTCATTCAACCGTGATTCGGGTCTCCCGGTTCAGATTCTTCATGCACAGGATGCTCCGGAAGTAGAGGACTGCATTCGGGCAAAAGGATTTAAAACGATTACCGCATAATTTCGGTAAAGAAAGAGTAACGTTAAAGCGAAAAAAGGCGGCTGCATATGCAGTCGCCTTTTATATTTCTTTATGCCTGTTTTCAAAACCTTACTTCTCGGTATAGTGATGAACATCCAACTGATTGAACGGAATCTGAATATTCTCCGCAAGAAGGCCTTCCTGAACTTCCTTTATAACCTTATACCATACCGTCCATTTATCCTTCGGGTCGCAATAGTAATTGATTCGGTAAATAATAGCGGAATCCTGAAACTCACACGTTCCTTTGTAAACTGCGCTTTTCACGCCTTCGATTTCCTTGATGCGTTCCGTAATTTCCCCCAAAACCCTGTGCACTTTCTGAACATCCTCACTATAGGATAAGGGAATATTGAATTTTTGAAAATCCCCGAGCTTTGCAATCTCGTCAATATTACGGTTGCAGACAGAGATGACGGAAAAATCACTCATACTCTGGATCTTGGTTGTCTTTGTGGTAAAGGAAATAACGATACCTTCCGTTCCTTTGTATCGGACCACATCACCCACCACAAAGAATTTATCCATAAAGATATGGGCACCCATAATCAGGTCTTTTAGGTAATCCTGAAGGGAAAGACCGACGATGGCACTGACGATTCCCAAAGATGCAACCAAAGACGTTACATTGATTCCGTTTACCTGGAAGATGGAAAGGATTGCCAGAACCAAAACGATTCCGGTCAGTACTTTCTCAACAACTAAAGGAACCTGACCTACTTCTTTTTTTGACTTTCCGGTAAGCTTTGCCGATTTTTTTATAAAAAGCGCAACGCCCCTCTTTACCGCAATCAGAAGAATTGCCGCAATAATCAGTAAAAGAACACTGACGATAAATTTCGATGAGGTAAAATACTTAAGCGCATTGTCTCTGATGTCCAGTTCCGCTATGGTCTTTAATATGCTTTCCCACATGGTTTATACACAATCCTTCAAAAAATCTATCCAGGACTTGATGATGTCCACTTCTTCACCGGCTTCCTTAATGCAGCGTTCCTCTTTTACGGGACGGTAAACCGGTGCTTCCATCACGTCTTTGTCACGTTTGATGACCAGATAAACCTTTTTCTTATCAAAGAATACAGCAATCGGGTCTTTTCTTGCCAGTTTTTCGAGTTTCGCGTGTTCCAGCCTTTTTGCAAAACGCTCGCCTTCCTTGATATCCTTTGCGTAAACCGAAAACTTTTTATCAAAAGATTCTTTGCCGGAAGACACTTTACCGTAACCTTCCGGATGATCGTAATCCGTGCCGCCGATTTTAAACTTTTCATGGACAATCTGCAACTCGTCCTTCAAATGTGTTTTTATCTCCGTTGCAATCAGTACACAATCCGACGTGGAAGACTTCTTGTCATAACGAAGCGTCAGATCATAGCGAAGAAACGGAACCTGATCGTAGACACCGTTTACGCAATCGTTTGCCAGCGCGCTTTTGGCTTTACGAAGCAGGGAAAACTCGGTAATTCCCTCCAGCGAAATCCTTTCCGTCCCTTTATAGGTTCCCTCGCCGAACGCTTTCTCGAGAAGCGGTTTGATGTACATTTTCTTATATTCCTGGGAGTATGCCTTGTACTTTTTGTTCTTTTTAAGGAGAACCGGCAAAAGGTAAATACAGAAAAATACAAAGACCAGCAATACCACGATGAAAATGTATTTCAGCGGAGAATCCGCGAATAACTGTTTCTTGTATATGAAGAACAGGTAAACGAATGTTGCAATCAAAGAAACACAACAACAAACCAGCCACAGGGTTTCCGTTTTGCGAAATTCCCTGCGCATGGAATTCAGTTTCTGTTCTCTTGTTTTCTCTTCCGGCGCTTCGGCCTTATTGCCCGAATCTTTGCTGTCGGTATTCATAATCGACGCGCTCCTTGACTCTTACTTTAATGAAAGCAGTTTACAGAGTTCTTTCTGACTCTCCTCATCGGGAGAAGTCGGCTCCCAAAGGATGTTCTGTCCGTCATTCTCATAACGGGGAATCAGATGATAATGGAAATGGAATACTGTCTGTCCGGCACAGGGTCCGTTGTTCTGCACAAGATTGAATCCGTCGCAGTTTAACTTCTCCTTCATATGCGTTGCCATCTTCTTGGCCAGAATCATGACTTCACCTGCTGTTTCGTCGGGAAGTTCAAAAAGATTCGCATAATGCTCCTTCGGAAGAATCAGTGCATGTCCTTTTGTTGCGGGACCCGCATCCAGAATCACATTGAATTTGTCATCTTCGTAAATGGAGTTTGTCGGATATACTCCGTTCGCCAGCTTGCAGAAAATACAATCGTCTTTTGTCATCTTTGCCACCCCTTACCAATTGTTTTATTGCTTTGTTTTTCTTTTATATCGCAAAATCAAATCCCATGCAATACCGGCAATGATTCCTGCTGCCATACCGGCCACATGAGCCGCATTGTCGACACCCGGTGTTTTAAAGCCCTCGTATACACTGTAGAAGGCCAGCAAAACCATAATAAAAATCCGGTAAACCGCACCGACACGAAATGCACGGATATTGCGAATCGTCAAATAAAGAATTACTCCGAGAAGTGCCATAATCGCACCGGATGCTCCGACCGTGGGAACATCGGTTCCGGAATAAACCTTGAATGCCAGAGACCCAAGTCCCGCAATCATTCCAAGCAGATGGTACAAAGCCAGATACTTCCACCGACCGAATGCGTTCTCCAGAGTCGTCCCTTCCAGGTAGAGCATTACCATATTGTTCATGTAATGGGACAAATCGGCATGCACATACAGATAGGTTACAAGACGATACCACTGATGGCGCTCAAAAATCGCAACCGGGTCAAGACTTAATGCATCCGTAAACGACTCTCCGAGTACGAATGAAAGAATTCCCGTTACCAGACACAGACTTGCAATTCCGATGGAAACCCACGGAACAGCCTGAATGCTTTTCTTTTGCTCCGTCTTTCGCTGCTTCTCGATGGTTTCGTCGAGTTCGCGCCGCACCTGATTCAGGACTTCCTGTGCACCGGAAGGATTCATAAGGAATCTGGTAAACATCCCTTTCATCCCGTAAAAGTCTTCCACACGATCCTCCGGGATGATCAATGCATTTGCGGACAAGTCCATTACCCAGGCATTGCGGTCCCCTTTGGTTGCTTCCAAAGCCCGGTCCACATCTTCGGTCATGACCAAAAACAGGCTGTGCATTTCCGGAAGATGATTCTCTTCAAGAAGTTTTAAGGCGCG
>CADCOL010000203.1 GCA_902803015.1 uncultured Lachnospiraceae bacterium
AGATGATTGATAATCTCAAGATTCTGCTCGTAGGTTTTTGCAAACCCCACGCCGGGATCGATGATAATGTTCTTTTTATCAACGCCCGAAGCGATTGCATCCTTGCAGTACTTCTTTAAGTCTTTCTTCACATCGGACATAAAATCAACGTAATCCATATTTGCGCGGTTATGCATAATCACGCACGGAATGCCTTTTTCGGCAACCAGATCGCGCATCTTCGCATCGCCCTGCAGTGAACGGATATCGTTTACCATGTCACAGCCCGCTTCCACAGCGGCTCTTGCAACCAGGGAATCTGCCGTATCCACGGAAATCGGAATGTCGAAATTCTTACGGATTCCTTCGATTACGGGAACCACGCGGGCAATCTGTTCTTCGCTCGTAACCGGAATATAGCCCGGTTTCGTACTCTCTCCGCCGACATCAATAATGGATGCACCCTGGGCAATCATTTCCTCGCAGCGCTTTAATGCCGCGTCCGGATTATTGTATTTTCCGCCGTCGGAAAAGGAATCCGGCGTCACATTCAGGATTCCCATGACATAGGTTTTATTCTTTACGTCAAAGTCAATTTTACCGATTCTCGTAAGCAAGCCCTCACAGTCTTTTTATTCTGCGCTTCCTATTCTTCATCATCGGAAGGCGTATGGTTTAAGAGTTTAAAGAACAAATCCTGCTTTCTTTCGTCGTTCTCGAAAACGCCTCTTGTAACTACAGTTGTAGTTTTGCTTCCGGGTTTCTTCACACCTCTTGCCGTCATACAAAGATGCTCTGCTTCCACGAGAATCATCACACCCTGCGGCTTTAATTCCTCCATGATGGCATCCGCAATCTGCGCGGTCATTTTTTCCTGAATCTGTAAGCGTCTTGCGTAGGTCTCCACGCATCTTGCAAGTTTGGAAAGCCCGACCACCTTGCCGTTCGGAATATATGCGATATGTGCCTTGCCGAAGAACGGCATCATGTGATGCTCACACATCGAGTAAAATACGATGTCCTTCTCAAGAACCATTTCGTTGTTTTCAGCCTGAAATGTGCGGCTTAAGTGATTCGAAGGAGCGTCGTCGTAGCCTGCCATCAGTTCCGTATACATTCTGGCAATGCGGTCCGGCGTATCCTTCAAACCTTCTCTTGCGGGATCTTCACCGATTCCCTCCAGGAGAAGTTTTACCGCTTCTCTCACTTTAGCTTCGTCTACCATGGATCTATACCTCCCATTTAGCGCCGTCACGGCACTTTTTGGATTGTTTCGCGATTAAGTCATAGGCATCCCTTAATTTGCCCTGATAGGACAGGGAACCGAACGCAAGAATAACTCCCTGCTCCCCGGCCATCATTACGGCCTCTTCCAGCGCTTCTTCCACGGAATCCGCCGCCGAAACGTTGGGATTAACTTCCCTTACGATTTGCGCCAGTTCAAACGCCGGCATGCCTCTTTTATTGTTCGGGGGAGTGACCGTAATTACGGCCGCAGCCCTTGTTACACTAAGGCTTACAATCTCTTCCGCCGCCTTATCTTTTAACACTCCCATTATATAAATAATTGGGCAATTTGTAAAATAATTGTCCACTGTTTTCATAAGCCTTAAAACCGCATCGGGATTGTGTGCTCCGTCTGCGATGACAAGGGGCTTTTTGCCGAGAATTTCAAAGCGCGCGGGCCATTTGGTTTCTTTTAAGCCCTTGCGTGTCTTTTCGTCGTTGATCTTTATTCCGAGGTTCTTTAAAGCTTCTACGGCTTCCAGCGCCACGGATGCGTTCTCCGGCTGGAACTCGCCGAGCATGGAAAGCTCGACTTTTTTGTATGCTTTGTAGGAGAACCGTTGTGTCAGGCGTGCCGGGAGACGCGATGTTCCTGCTGCGCTGCCTTCCGCCGGAGTCCCCGGTTCTTTCGCAGAGCCGGCTCGTCCTTCCGGTTTGGCTGCTTTCTGCCTGTCGCTCCTGCCGAAATCCGACAGTACATCCGCCCTGTCAACTTCAATCAGGTTCGCACCGGCATGCTTCGCACACTCTTTTTTCAAAACCTTAAGCACAGATTCTTCCTGCGGTGCAGAGACAACGACCGTGCCGTCCTTTATGATGCCTGCCTTCGTTTCGGCAATCTCCTCAAGATTGTTTCCGATTATGCCGACATGATCGAGACTGACGGAAGTAATCACGCAAAGTAACGGCTTTTCGATAACATTGGTTGCATCTTCCCTGCCGCCCATGCCGACTTCAATCACGCAAAAATCGCAGTTTTTATCGCGCAGGTACTGAAAAGCCATCACAGTTTCGATTTCAAATGCCGTAGGATGCAAAAAGCCGTCCGCTACCATGGAATCCGAGGCTTCAAAAAGTGCAGACAAATACTCCGCCACCTTCACTTTCGGAATGTAGACCCCGTTTACCTGAATGCGTTCGCGATAATCCAGAACCGCGGGAGAAATATATCTTCCCACGCGATAACCGTTTGCCTGCAAAGCGCCCGCAAGAAACGAAGAAACGCTTCCTTTGCCGTTTGTTCCGGCAACATGAATCACCTTCAAATCCTTCTCGGGATTGCCGGTTCTTCGAAGCAGTTCCGTCATGCAGTCAAGCCCCAGGCGGCTTCCGAGCGCCGCGGTACGTGTATTCAATTGTTCCAGTGCGTCATCATATTTCATAATTAAGTAAAACGGGGACCGTTTCCCGGTCCCCCGCCTGATTTACGTCATATCCACGTCTGAAATATCGCCAGCGCCGATATTCAGCATATTCAAGGTTCTTCTCTTTAATCTTGCCACTTCGGAATTCTTCAGGATATAGTTCTTTACATCCTTGGAATTCTTAATGTTTTTCAACACAATCTCGGGGTTCGTCGTATCGCCCGTATAGCAGATGACATCGCCCAGGGCGGACATACGCTGCCAAACCGTGGATTTTAACTTCACGTCCACAATTTTGTACATGTAGCAGTCATTCTCCTGCTTGCTGAAAAGGCCCGTATCGACAGTCAGAATATCTTTGTTGATGGAATAAGTAGTGAAGGTCCAGGGCAATCCAAAAAGCACCCAGCGTTTCTTTTCGACAATCTCGCCGTCCACCTCATCGATTAAGGATTCAATCACTTTTTCCTTTGCAAGTTCTGCCTTCGCCTTGATGTCTTCCGGTTTCTCCGCGTTATGAATCGCATGATCTTCCAGACCAACCGTTTCTTCCGCCAATGCTACGGCTTCCTGCGCAGGTTGCGTAACTTCCAACAATTCTTTGTTTTCGTCTGCCATATTTCATACCTCTCTCATATGTGAGCTGTATCCATCGGAAACTGTAATTATTATAACACAATTGCCCCGTAATTGCTGAAAAATCGCGAATTATTGGACAACCGTTTTCACACGCTGCGAATATTTCTCTTCGCAATACTTGCAGCGGTAAATCTCTTTCTTTTCGTCCGCCAGAACGAAAATATGAGGCAGGCCCTGCTCAATCGAGGTGATGCATCTGGGGTTCTTGCATTTGAAGACACCTTTGATTTCCTTCGGAAGAACCAGTTCCTTCTTCTCCACGATTTCGCCGTCCTTCACCACGTTTACGGTGATGTTGTGATCGACAACAGCAAGAATATCCATGTTCAGTTCGTCAATCGGGCATTCGACTTTCAGGATGTCCTTCTTGCCCATTTTACCGCTCTTGGCGTTCATAATCATTGCCACGGTGCAGTCCTTCTTATCAAGACCGAGATTATAATAAAGTGTCAGGCTTTTGCCCGCCTCGATGTGGTCGAGTACGAAGCCTTCTTCGATTTTGCCTACGTTTAACATATCCTACTCCTTTACTTCAATTCCAAGCAGCGTCAGAATCAATGCCATTCTGACATACACGCCGTACTGAGCCTGTTTAAAATATGCAGCCCTCGGATCCTCGTCCACCTCGACGGAAATCTCGTTCACACGGGGAAGGGGATGCAATACAAGGCAGTCCGGTTTCGCCTTCTCCATTTTTTCCGTTGTGAGGATGTAGAAGTCTTTTAAGCGGACATAATCTTCCTCGTTGAAGAAACGCTCTCTCTGCACTCTTGTCATGTAGAGAAGGTCCAGTTTCGGCATAACGCTCTCGAGGCTGATGACCTCTTCGTAAGTAATGCCGTTCTCTTTTAATTTATCGGTGATGTAATCCGGGATTTTTAATTCTTCCGGAGAGATGAATACGAAGTGAATGCCCTCGTAACGCATCAGGGCGTTAATCAGGGAGTGCACGGTACGGCCGAATTTTAAGTCGCCGCAAAGACCGATTGTAAAATTACCGAGCCGTCCTTTCATCGAACGGATCGTAAGCAAGTCCGTCAGCGTCTGCGTCGGATGCTGATGTCCGCCGTCACCTGCGTTAATCACGGGAATGCCGGATTTCGATGCCGCAACCATCGGTGCACCTTCTTTGGGATGACGCATCGCGCAGATATCTGCATAGCAGGAAATCACGCGAATGGTATCGGAAACGCTTTCTCCTTTTGCCGCGGAAGAAGAATTCGCATCGGAGAAGCCTAAAACGCTGCCTCCGAGATTCAGCATGGCCGCCTCAAAAGACAGTCTTGTTCTGGTACTGGGTTCATAGAAGCATGTCGCCATCTTCTTGCCTGCACAGGCATGCGCATACTTCTGTGGATTCTTCTCGATGTCGTTCGCAAGATCAAACAACTGATCCAGTTCTTCGACCGTAAAATCCAGGGGACTCATTAAATGTCGCATATACATTCTCCTTTCACACTTACGCTTAAAATTATACGATATTCCTGCGATATTCACAAGAAAAAAGCCGTTTGAAACCGCTGTTTTTTGTTCTAAAAAAGTCACCGCAAATGCGGTGACTTAAATCTAAACTAAATTAATAATTTCTTCCTTCGGAGCAGCCGCAGGAGTGATCTCGGAAATATAAAGGACGGGACCTACACCCTTGTAATCTGCCCAGAATTCATGTTTGACCGTAGCGGTCACATTGTACCACTTGCCGTCTTCAATGTCCTGCGCCTTACCGTACTTGCCGATAAAACCAAGGAAAGCGATATCTTCCGCACAGCAGGTCATGGCATGACGTCCGGGAACGAAACATCCCGCGTGGAAGCCCTGGGGCTTTGCCACGTGAGCTAAGAATTTGACGATTTTACCTTCGTAACGGTCCGGCGTATCGAGCATATCGAAGAACCATATACCGTAGGTCGAATCGGTCAATTCGATGGTATCCTTCGAAACATCGAACGGAAGCTCCTCTTCCATCGTTGCGGTCACTTCGCCGTTCTTGTCTTCAAAAATGATTTCCGCATCTCGGTTTAATGCGCGCATGTTGCGCTTGTAAGATGCCAGTTCTTTGATGCCGTCGCAGCGGTTAAAAATAATCAGCTCCGACTTGCGCACCATATCGCCGATCATCGAGCGCATATTCGTGTAATACATCGGCCAGGTGGAGGCATCGATAATCGTAATCTGCTGGTTCACCTTCCAGTGCCAGGGAAGCTTTAAATTCGCCATCGGCCACATGCCGTTGTATTCGACAATGATTCGCTCGGGTTTATGTCTTTTCTCGATTTCAATGAGCTTCGAGCCGATGAAATCTTCCTTTTTCTCAATCACTTCCACCACGGTGTTGTGCTTGGCAAGGAGCGCCTCTTCGTACTCGTTCTCGCCCTCTTCGCAAAGCAGAATCAGAGTCTTTCCCTTGGTCTGGAAATACTCCTGCTGCATGGTGAATTTGATGAATTCCGTTTTTCCGCTTTCAAGAAAACCGTTAATGATAAATACGGGCTTCATGACTGTTCTCCTTCACGCGTCCCAAGACGCCGTAATATCCTGTGCTGCAGGTTGCAGCATCTTCTTTATTCTAAACTCCGAAGAGTTCTTTCAGTGCCGCCTCCTGAATCTTTGAACCGATTACCACAATCTTGCCGGTAACGTCCGGAGCGCCTGCGCGCACATTCTTCTCTTCGGGAACATAGTCAAAGTAAATGAATCCGCCGTCTTTTGCGGGAACCATTCCCTTGGAACGAAGCACAATGCCGTACTTCTCTTCATCGGAGAGTGCATCTAAGATGCCCTCAATCTGCTCTGCGGTGAAGGACTTCGGAGTTTCGAAACCGATGCTGTCGAAGACTTCATCCGCATGGTGATGGTGGCATTCGCACTCGGGATCGTCGCATTCCTCGCCGTCCTCGTGGTGGTGATGGTGATGATGTTCGTGCTCGTCCTCATCGTCGTCATCATCGTCATCGTGGTGATGGTGGTGTTCATGTTCATGTTCATCCTCGTCATCATCATCGTGATGATGGTGATGATGTTCATGTTCGTCCTCATCCTCGTCATGGTCGTCGTGATCATGGTGATGATGGTGCTCATGCTCATGGAGTCTGTCCTCCTCGCGGTGAGCCTTCACTTCTTCCATCAGTTCCTCTTCAAGAGACTTGCCGGATTCCATGTTCTTTAAGATCAACGCGCCGTCAATCAGATCCCAGGGCGTTGTAATAATCGTAGCCTTCGGATTATGCTCTTTTAAGAGATTTACAACCTCGGTGACCTTCTATTCGCTTACGTTCTGTGTACGGCTTAAAATAATCGTGCCGGCGCTTTCCACCTGATTGATGAAGAACTCGCCGAAATTCTTGATGTACATTTTAGCCTTGGAAACATCCACAACCGCAACGGCCGTGTTCAGTTTCACATCTTTCATTTCGTCATTCTCAAGTTCGATATCCGCAACGGCCTTGATTACGTCGGAGAGTTTTCCGACACCGGAGGGCTCGATTAAGATTCTCTGCGGCTTGTAAGTATTGATTACATCCTTTAACGCAGTACCGAAATCGCCGACCAGACTGCAGCAAATGCAGCCGGAGTTCATCTCTTTAATTTCGATGCCTGCTTCTTTTAAGAAACCGCCGTCGATACCGATTTCGCCGAATTCGTTCTCAAT
>CADCOL010000204.1 GCA_902803015.1 uncultured Lachnospiraceae bacterium
AGGCAGGAGAAAAGATACAAAAGGGGGAAAAACAGCTATGGGACGCGGAAGTTACACAGCAGGCGACTGGGCCAGATTAAAGGAAAGCAGGAAGCTTGAAAAATCGTCGGTTAATGAGATTTTCAAGGCGGAGAGAATGGATGACCGTTTCAACCCGCGCTTTATCGATAAGAGAGAAGCAAGGGACAGCGAGGATCACCCGAATTCGACACCGATTGTAATTGGTGTTGACGTGACCGGCTCCATGGGATATCTTTCCGGAGAGATTATCAAAAACGGCTTAAACGAGTTGATGAAGAAACTGTATTCCACCAATCTTGTGGAAGATCCGCAGTTAATGTTTGCGGCAATCGGCGATGCAAAGGAAGATGAAGCTCCATTGCAGGTAACTCAGTTTGAGTCCGATATCCGGATTGCGGAGCAGTTGATGGATCTCTGGATTGAAGGCGCCGGAGGAGATTCGCCGGAAGACTACCAGTTGCTTTGGTACTTCGTAAGTCGTCATACGGATATCGACAGCTACAATAAAAGACAGAAGAAGGGCTTTTGCTTTACAATCGGTGATGCACCGTTCCATGACGGACTGTGGGCTCCCGAGCTTAAAAAGATTTTTAATGATGATGCAAAGGATATCGGTTCGAAGAAACTGGCCGAGGAAGCATCCGAAAAATATGAGTTGTTCCATATCGATTTAAACTGCGGCAAAGAGAGTGCGGCACGTTACATTCCGGGCAGAGTACTTTCGCTTGACCCCAATAATGTCAAATACCTGCCGGAGGTAATCATAGCGGCCATACAGCTTACGAACGGAATGGACCGCAAGGAAATTCTCGGGGGATTGGATTTCAGCGCCAGGAAGGCGGTTGAAAAAGCAATCCGCACATTATCGGTTGGAAAGAAGATTAATTTGTGATTGTTGCTGTAATCGGTAAAAATTTTGGAGATGAAGGAAAGGGACTCGCTGTGGATGATTTCTGCAGCCGGGTCCCTCGTTGTCTTGTAGTGAAGCATAACGGCGGTGCGCAGGCCGGACATACGGTCTGCCACGGTAACATGCGCTTTGTGTTTCATCAGCTCTCGTCCGGATCGTTTCGCGGGGCGGATACTTATTGGGCCTCCACATATTATCCGGATCTTTTTAAGTTGAGGGAGGAGTTGCACGAGTATGGCGAAGCACTCGCGCAGGCAGGTACATCGGCCGGCGGGACGAATGGTGCAGATGCCGGGGACCGAATCTATGCTTCGAAAGACACACCTCTGACTTATATTGATGACGTGATTCTAAACATGGCGTTGGAGGAATCCCGCGGAGATGAACGTCACGGAAGCTGCGGGATGGGAATCAACGAGGCGGGGCTTCGAACCAAAGCTGGTTTCGGAATCACATTCGGAGAGCTCGTATCGATGGATGCGGAAAGACTTGTAAAACGCGTGGGAGAAATCCGGCGTGAGTATGTGCTTCCGCGGTTTACGGAGTTGGGATTGGGAAGGTCGGAATACGAAGAAATGCTTCATAACGAGGCTGTCCTGCTAAACGCAGCCGGGGAAATGATTGAAGCCGCGAAGTATGTGAAACTTGTTGAGGATGAAGCGGAGTTCCTTCGTTCGCAGGAGAATATTGTGTTTGAAAGTGGGCAGGGCCTGCTACTGGACAGCGAGAATGAAGAATTTGCGCCGCATGTAACCGCATCAAGGACCGGACTTACAAATGTAGTACAACTGCTTGACAGCGCGGGTCTTTCGTTGACGGAAGTCTGCTATGTCAGCCGTACCTATGTGACAAGACACGGTGCCGGCAATTTGCCACACGAGTGTCCGAGAGAAGAACTTGGAATAGTCGGAGTCGACCAAACCAATGTGGAGAATCCCTGGCAGGGAAGCATCCGTTATGCAAAGCACGTAAGCGTGGCGGAATTCCTGGAACCTGTGGCAGTGGATGTGGGAAGATGCCTGAAGGGGCATGCGATACAGGGTCAAAACGCCCCATGTGTTCAGGCGGAAAACAAAACGGATGACACAGTGCTTTCAATATACCTGACGCATTTAAACGAAACCTCCGGTCAGGTGGTATTTGCGGACGGAAGTATGCCGGTTGAAGATTTGATGCGTAATACGGATGTACGAAAGCTGGTGAATCGATTTTATCTTTCGGATGATGAACGAAAATGCGCAGAAATCAAAGATTTGGAATATATTTGAAAAGATTTTGAAAAATGCGGATTATCTGTTGGACATCTGTTGGACAAACTGTTCTATGATGTTAATGATTTAACTATTAAAGTCCGGATTGAGGCTTAAAAAGAAGATTGAGATAAGTTGCACTTAAAAAGCAAAGAGCGAGGATAAAAAGATGGATGCGAAGAATCTGAACGTAATCAACAATGAAAATGAACAGCCTGAAGTAGTTCTTCTTGAGATTAAGAATTCCAAAAAAATGATTAGCCCCGGAAAACCGACTACCAACTGGATCGGTTTTCATCAGCAGATGACAAAGCTCGGCTGGCCTGACGCGGAGAATGATAATAATCTTCGTGCCTTGTTTAATCTGACAGATCTGTCTTATCCGAACATTATAGAGCAGGCAGGAGGCGTATTTGGCGAAACGAAAGCGGATAAGTACGCAAGTGAGGAAAGCAGAAAGACATTTTTGACTGAGTTTCGAAACAATCTGCGTGAAGATTTGCTGAATAAAATGAGTAATGAGGGGCCGGTCGGATACGATCCGTCCTATGATGAGTCTGTACGCTTTATGCAGGATGAAATCAAGAGAGAAGATCATGTGGAGTATGATGTTCTCGGTGATAACGAAGTAAAGAATGAAGAAGTAAAACAGAATGAGATCAATGAGGAAAACCGGATGGACGGATACGATATTAACAATAACGGTGCAAATGTAAAGATTGACCCCAACCAGATTATTGAGGGGATGAAAGCCGAGGATTACCTTAAAAAGCTGGAAGAAATAGGTTGGACGGATGCAAGAAAAGACGATGTATTACGTGCAATAGTAAATCTTGCGGGTATGTCGACGAACCTTGATGAAGAACAGGAAGAATTCGATAATCAATTAAAGAATATGTATACGTATCTTATAGCTGATAAGTACGCGGAAACGGATCTTGAAGACAACAGAGAGCTGCTGATTTCGGGAATTTATAAGACCCTTCCGAAAATGAAGCCGGAAGGGGATATTCAAAAATCAGCGGTAGATTTCTTTTTCGAAGCCGGATATAAAACAAATGATCCGTTGAATACGAATCTGGAGAATCCAATCATCGTTAATCCGAGAAAGCAAATTAACGGGAAAAGCGTAGCTGAATTCCTGGACAATGCCACGGAGAACGGCTGGAAGGATAAGTGGGAAAACAACGGCGAGGTTGTGGAGGAAGGCGCGAAAACCTTCCACAGTCTTCGTGCGTTCTGCTGCCTGTATAATCCGGATATTAAGGAATTTGCGGAAGAGGCAAAGATTATCGAAAGTGGTGAGGTTCCGGAGAAGTATGAGTCCAGGGACGCTTATTCGAGGGCGATTATTGTAAAACTGGTTAAGTATGCGGACAAGCACCCGGAAATCATAAAGGACGATCTTGCAAGGGATGCCATAAACAGATTAAAACCAATCTATGTATATTTAGTACAGAATAATGGCATAGAAGAGGAAGATATAGATTTTAAGGAGCGAATGATCCAGGAAGAAAACCAGCGTCAGGCAGAAGAGAATCAGAAAGAAGACGAAGAGAATCAGAAGGAAGAAAACGAAGAAAAAGAAGAGGAAAAAGAAGAGGAAAAAGAAGAGGAAAAAGAAGAGAAAGAGGACATAGAAGAAAAAGAGAATGCAGAAGAAAAAGAACCCGAGGAGCTAGCGGAAGACGAAATTAATGTCGGCGCCGCGGTTAAGGTGGACCCGAATAAGCAAATCGGCGAATTTACAGTTAAGAAATTCCTTGAAGCAGTAGAGAAAGCCGGCTGGGAAAATGCATCAAAGGATGATGTACTACGTGCATTCTGCGAAATCTATGATCCGAGCGTCAATGG
>CADCOL010000205.1 GCA_902803015.1 uncultured Lachnospiraceae bacterium
ATTTTATTCATAATATCTTTTCCGCCGGCATTCTCGTCAAAAAGCTTTTTGCCCGCTTCCATGACATTGTCGAGTCTTCCGATATCATTCATCATTTCACAGATACAAACCTGCGCATCATAATAC
Organism: uncultured Lachnospiraceae bacterium; assembly: GCA_902803015.1. Taxonomy (GTDB): domain Bacteria; phylum Bacillota; class Clostridia; order Lachnospirales; family Lachnospiraceae; genus UBA3766. The sequence continues at coordinate 127 of CADCOL010000205.1, forward strand.
TGAAGTGCAAACATTGTACGCGTGCTGGGAACGTTTATTCTTTTATAAATGATTTCCGGATTAATCCGGTTAATGGTATTAAGCGCATCCTGAATCCGGTTTCTTCTTGCGTAACCGACCGTTAACAAAAGAAGATATTTAAAATGATACAGCTTCATTTCATTCGGGCCGAAACGCGCCAGTTCCTTTTGTGCCACTTCACAGAAACGGTCCGATAAACCGTTTTGGCGAAGTTCATCTTCCATCACGTTCTGATTCTTAACGGATTTACTGGTAAGCTGAATGATCAGCGTCAGAAGGACGGATGAGACAAAGGCGATTGCCAGATAAATCAGATCCCCCTTCCCTCTTCCGTATTTACTTAAGAAACGGAATACGTCCGTCCAGGTATCCATCAGGTAAAACAAAGGTGTGCAAAGAGCAATACCGATAATACTTGATTTCAGTTTAAAACTCATATGAATCCCCCTTACATACAGTTATATTCCGCTTTATTTTTGCGGCAGGCAGAAATAAAACATCACACCGTTTTCCTTATTCTCGCAACCGTACTCCATGCCGAGAAGTTCCATGGTTGCCTTTACAATGGATAATCCGACACCGCTTCCGCCGTACTCTCGCGTCCTTGCTTTATCCACCTTGTAAAATTTATCCCAGATGCGTCCCAATGATTCCTCGGGAATGTTTTCACCGGTATTGAATACATTGATGCGAAGCACATCCTCTTTCTTTTCGTAACTTACCACAACTTCCTTATTTTCACCCGCGCAGTGATTCAATGCGTTGGAAAGATAATTGCGGAATACCTCTTCGGTTTTAAATACGTCGCTCCAGACGAACTCGCTTCCTTCTTCGTATTTTAATGTAATGCCTTTGTTCTGGGCAAGTAAGGACATGGTCTGAAGCTGATTGTCAATCAGCTCCTTAATGTCAAATCGCTCAATGCTTAGCGTGTTCTGTCCCATTTCGAGTTCGTTTAAGCTCATGAGCTTTTTGACGAGCTCGTTCATTTTGCCCGCTTCGTCCATAATGACGTCGCAGTAATACGCACGGCTTTCGGGATCGTCGCTGATTCCTTCTTTTAACCCTTCCGCATATCCCTGAATCAGAGCAATCGGTGTTTTTAATTCATGTGAAGCATTCGCAACGAATTCACGTCTTGATTCTTCCGCCTTTTCACGGTTTTCCAAATCCTTTACCAGATTGGCGTTTGCACTCTTTAACTCTCCGATGGTCTTCTCAAGGCTTTCCGACAGGTGGTTGATATTATTGCCGAGCGCATCGATTTCGTTGCTGGCGTCGCCCCTGTATTTTGCCTCGAAATCGAGGTTGGTCATTTTTTCCGAGATTTGTGCAAGTTCCTGAATCGGCTTTGTAATTTTTCTCGTTGCAATACTGATAGTGATAATTCCCGCAATGATACCAATCAAAGTGATGATTACCAGGAACACATTCGACAGCCTTACACTGTTTTCGATTCCCTCCGCCGAAGTCCGAACAAGAAAATAGTCGCCGGAATCAAGTGCTCCGATTGCCTCGATATAACGCCACTGGCTTTCTTCGTCGAGTGCATTTCGAAGCACATAGGTATCATACTGTTTTAAAACAACATCGCTTTCCCTGGCAGGGGAAAGATAATAATTGTAAAGCTGCGTTTTCATCGAAAGCGCATTTCCGGAGAAAAACATGACTTCGCCGTCTTTATCGAGCACTACCGCGGATATATCATTCTTCTCACAGAATTTACGCATGGAAATAATAAACGAAGTCTCCTGCATTTCCTGGTAGTTGACCGCGTTTAAACGTTCATATGCCGATTTTAAATTCTTGTATTTGGATAGCAAAAAGAATTCTTTTAATAAGAAGACGTTGCAAAGAATGCACACCAAAATAATGGCAATAAAAATGCCGCTGAAAATCACAGACAGTTGGTTTCTCAGTGATCTTTTCAAACCGTTCCCCCACAAAACGTTTTATACTTCGAATTTATACCCCAGACCCCAGATGGTCTTAATCATGTCGCCCTTCTCCCCGAGCTTGAAACGAAGCTTCTTGACGTGCGTATCAATCGTTCTCGCATCGCCGAAGTAATCGTAATTCCAAACCTGGTTGAGTATTTTTTCACGCGGCAGCGCCACGCCCTGATTCTCGATAAAATAGGAAAGCAATTCAAATTCCTTATAGCTTAAATCAACCGGATTGCCGTCAATCGTTACAATATGGGCATTCTTGTCGATTACGATTCCGCCCGCTTCCACGGTTGCTTCGCCCAGTTGTTCCGCGCTTCTGCGAAGAATGGCTTCCACGCGCGCAACAAGGATTTTCGGGCTGAAAGGCTTGGAAATATACTCGTCCACGCCAAGTTTGAATCCCAGAAGTTCATCCATTTCATCGCTTCTTGCGGTAAGCATAACGATGGGAACTTTGGAGGATTTGCGGATTTCACGGCAAACATCCCAGCCGTCCATTTTAGGCATCATAACATCAAGAAGAATCAGACGGATATCTTTATTCTTCTCAAATACACGAAGTGCTTCCTCGCCGTCTCCCGCTTCCAACACTTCAAAGTCGGATTTAATCAGGAAATCCTTTACGAGTTTGCGCATTCTGCTTTCATCGTCGACTACAAGAATTTTGTTTTTTTCCATGGATAACTCCCCTGTTTTGTTATTTCTCGGAAACTCCCTGCTTCATTCCGAATACCCAGCGTTTCTGAATCTGGTAACTTAACAGGAACAAAAGCAAATCGATCACCGGTTTAATCAGAAACTTAATCCAAAGTGAGTCCTGACCGAGAATATGTGAAATCGCATAAATCAGTCCGTAAGACAATGCCGTCTGGCACGCCCACAGCGTGTAATACCTTACAAGAGTTCCGCCGACCTTTCCGCCGGATCCGAATACCACTTTACGGTTCAGGGTAAAATTCAGAATCGACGAAAGCACTTTTCCGCTTACGACCGCGATGGCCAACGCTATTCTTTCTTCGAGTTTGCCGTTCAGCAACAGAAGGCAAATCGAATATACACCCCAGTCCGTTAAGAACGATACAAAAGAACTTGCAACAAATTTAAGGAAGCGGAACAGCCTCTTAAACATATAGGCAAGAATCAGTTTGTATATTTTCCAGGAATCGCGAATCGGGTGAAAATGCGAAGTCTGGTTTTCCTCGATATAAACCGTCTCGATGGTCGTTTCCTTAAACGGAATCTCTTTATCTTTTAATGTAAAGAACATCTCCGTTTCGAATTCATAGCGCTCGCCCTTTGTTTCAAGCATCTGCGGCAGATATTCTTTCGGAGTTCCGCGAAGACCGGTCTGCGTATCGGTAATCGGAATCAAAAGGACATATTTAAAAATAAACGATGTGATTTTATTTCCGACTCTGCTTCGCCACGGAACCTTCGGATCGTTAAAATCACGGCAGCCGATAAACACGCTGTGCGGATCTTCGATCATCCGCTCCGCCATGTATTTAATGTCCTTGATGGTATGCTGATTGTCTCCGTCCACGGTAATGACGCCGATGCTGTCCGGACGGTTCTCCAAAACATACGAAAAAGCCGTCTTCATGCCACGGCCTTTTCCCTTATTCACTTCATGTGTAAGAACGGTTACTTCTTCGTATTTCGAAACCTCTTCGAAATACTTCAAACACTCTTCCTTGCTGCCGTCGTTAATAACAAGAATATCTTCGAATCCGCCTTCCACCAGGCCTTTTACCACCTGCGGAAGCTTGTCGTCCGGATTGTATGACGGCACAATGATTGTAATTTGATTCATTTTATGCCTCTTATCTGAATTCCCACGTAGTATTTTACACTTTTTTAAGAAATTTGTCATTAAAAAAAGGAAGGAGACGAACCGCCGGGTTCGCCTCTTGCCGCGTTGAGTGGAGTAGACGGGAGTCGAACCCGTGTCCAAAAGCAAATTCCCTGTCCTTCTACTATCGTAGTTGATCGTTTAGGTTTCCCTTATTCTGCCGGGGATCAACACCCTGCAGAACTCGGTAGCTTCATGATACGTACCTGTGCGCAAAGCTTAACACAAGCCGTTTCCCGCGAGGATGATGCCCGGATCCGGATACGCGGGTGTACCCGGGCGGACAAGCAGCACTTAGGCTGCTAAAGCTACTCTGTTGTTAGCGTTTATATTTAGGTTTGCGATTTGACGCATCGCGTGCGGATAGCTTCTCCAGCTGCATTACCCCTGTCGAAACCTTGACTACCCCTTATGAAATTGTATATTTGTAAATCCCGCAGGCGCTGCCTTACGGGGAATTACCGTTTAAAATCTGGCCTTGAACTCTCTCTCCGCCTCACGCTTCATATCTTTCTTTGCGATATCCTCACGCTTGTCGTAGAGTTTCTTACCTTTGGCAAGACCGATTTTCATCTTGGCCCTTCCCTTTGAAAAATAGACCTCGATGGGAACCAGCGTATATCCGCGCTCTTTTACCTTGCCGACGAGTTTCATGATTTCGCTCTTGTGAAGCAGAAGCTTTCTGGTACGAAGCGGGTCCTTGTTAAAAATATTGCCCTTTTCGTAAGGAGAAATATGCATGCCGTAAATAAACATCTCTCCGTCTTCAATCCGGAGAAACGCTTCTTTAATGGAGCATTTTCCCATCCTTAAGCTTTTTACCTCGGTTCCGTGAAGCACGATTCCGGCTTCATACGTCTCTTCGATAAAATAGTCGTGATATACTTTTTTATTGTTCGCGATTAATTTCATTCCTTCGCTCATACTATTATTATACACCCTCTTATGACTGTGTCGCAATCAACTTAAAGTTGAAAACCGTAAGACGGCTGACGTATAAAAAAGCCCTTGCGGAATGTCCGCAAGGGCTCTGAATTCATCTCTTAGAATAATGTCAGGTTTAATACCAGGGCAAGTACAACGAATGCCGCGGAAAGGACTGCCGTTAACTTAATCATGACGCCTTCCATCGAACGGCCTTTGTTTTTGCTCCAGTAGGTGTCGGAAGTCGAACCGCTGATTGCTCCGAGTCCGTCCGCCTTGCCTTCCTGCATCAGAACCAATGCTGACAATGCAACACATACCACTATAAATACAATCGTAATTATTGTACGAATTACCATTTACTACCTCCATGCCTTCCCTTAAGCCACCACGCTTCTAAAGGCACACTCAAAACTCAAACTGTCCGCCGATAAAACATCAGCCTTTGTAATATATCATAGAAGAACCTATTTTGCAAGAGTTAATGTTTTTTTAATATATATTAAGCAAATTTAAGGGTTCCGACTATTTACAAACCGGGCGTTCGGGTATAAATTATTACCATAAACCACGACACGTAGTTTTGAAAACTACATTGAAAGATTTCACATAACGGAAATCTTCAGGGGAGTTAAAATGAAAGCCGTATCCTTAGCACAGGATTCCTTAAAATTTAAAACCCAGTCCCATCCCGAGGAAGTTGCAAACTCGCTCTCCCACGGTGTGGCGGCAATTCTGTCGATTATCGGAACCGCTTTTTTGGTTGCTTTGGCACTTCGAAACGACAAACCGGTGATCGATATAATTTCGATTGCCTTCTTCGGCATCGGCTTCATTACCGTATATGTCACTTCCTTTTTGTTCCACGCCATGCACATCGATAAAGCAAAGAAGGTTTTGCAGATTCTCGATCACTGCATGATCAACATCATGATTACCGGCTCCTACGCGCCCGTCTGCCTCGGCATTTTAAAAGGTTTCTGGGGCTACGGAATCTTCGCCGTGAATTTTATCTGCATGGTGATCGGCATCGTCGTAAACTTAATCGATGCCAAGAAATACTACAAACTCTCGCAGGTTCTTTACATCATTATGGGCTGGATGTTTGCCGTGGCGCTTTATCCCGCATTTAAGGCAATCCCGGTTCCGGGAATGCTTCTTATCATTTTGGGCGGTGTCCTTTATACCATCGGTATCCCCTTCTATCGCATGAAGAGCACAAAGTACATGCACTTCGTGTTCCACATGTTCGTGCTGTTCGGCAGCATTCCTCATTTTATCTTCGTACTGCTTTACTGCTGCAGATAAAATCTATCTTCTTTCCTGCCCCATATTCTGTATTTTAATCGGATCATACCCGGTATACTGCTCGATTCCCGCTTCGGTATTTCCGAAATCATTGGATTTTTTCAGTACGATGGTGCAAACCAGAAAGGCAATCCCGCCCGCCAAAGCAAGCCCGAATAACACTCCAAGTATAACCATTTACATATCCTGCCTTTCTCTTACAAAATTCGTAATCTTATCTTCACTCGAAAGCTTCATGCTCTTTAAGTAGCTCTGATAATTTCCGTACGCAATCATATAAAGTGCCGCTATCATTACGATAAAGAACACAATCACTTTCGCGGCGCTGCTGCTGTTGTTGCTTCCGCTTCGAAGAATTGCCGGGATGATTGCTATGCCCAGCGGAACGCAGGCGCAGGATGCCGCGGTAAATACTCCCGCGAAAAGTCCATAGAATTTCTTCTTCGAATAGGGAACCGCACCGACCACCTTGCCGTTCTGACCGTTTACGAGAATCGTATACGGAATGCCCTCGTAACGCAGTGTCATAAACCAGGCCGGAAGCAATGTATAATACTGTTTCTTTACGTGATAAACCGGATACGAATCCACGAGTCCCGAAGGAGTTCCGGGAACGCTTCGTTTCGCTCTTTCGTACATCAGATACTGCGCGCGATACATGGATGTCATGGTCATCGTATCGGCATCCATATCGAAACGGTCCGCATAGAAACCGGACATGTAGGCCGGATTAAACGGACGGATTCCGCTGTAATCATAGGGTTCCAGTTTCTTTGAAAGATTGTCGTTTAAGTTTTTGGATGCATCCACCGGATAATAGTATAAATCACAGCCCGTATTGACACGGTAATACTTCGTTACCGTTGTCTTTCCGCTTTTTACGCGGGTTCGGATTAACATGCTGTCTTGGTATTCTGCATCGAATAACCAGTACGGAATATAAATACCGCGCAGTCTTTCCACTTCAAAATTCTTAAGTTCGGGCGGCATCAGGAAACCTTTGCTTAATTTATCGCGAATACCCGTGAGCGCCTGGTCTTTGGTAATGACGAACGGAATGATATGATCCGGCATGGTGGTTTTTTCCATGCGGTTAAATACGATGGTAGGCTGACCGCAGTATGCACAGAATGACGATGTTTCCACACCGTTTACGGCAAGTTCCGCACCGCAGGTCGTACAGGTGTAGATATTATTGTCCATCGTAAACTGACCCTGCTCTTCCCTCGCATCGGTCGTTACATACATATGCATGGAATTCAGAATTCTGGCGCCGGTAGCCGTGTAACGCGTCTCTTTACCGATTTTATTCAGTTTCAGATTTGCCGAATTTAAGTCGGCACCGACAAGTCCGTCTTCTCTTAATCCGCCTGCGGCTTTTACGGCATTAATAGTGGATTGGGAACCGAAAGCCGTTGCAACGGTTCCGACGATTTCCTGTGCGGGATTGATGTTCACCGCATTTCCGACGGCTGCCATGCTTTCGAATTCCGGATTGCCGGAATATTTCATCATGAGATTCGTCTCATACATTTTATTCAGGGAATTGCGTTGTTGCTTGCGTTCAAGTTCATCGGCAATGTTTGCGGCTTTCCTCTGTTCATCCGTCATATTCTCGCGTGATGTGCCGGCAAAAGGCTTGCTGTAATCCGCCTTGGGGCGCGCTTCATACTGCTCGTGAAGACGCATCTGTTCCTCGTAATAGGAATTTCGGTTCTGATCACGATCGGATTTGGAAATATCATATGCGATATTTCCGGTTACTCCGCTTGCCCTTGCTTCCCTGGCATCATCCTGCATACCGGCAATGGAATCATATTGTGTGAAACCTTCATTGACAAATGAATCATAGATGGCGGCAGAAAAGCCCTTCTGAGGGCGGAATGTATCTACTGCAGCCTCCGGCACAAACAAATCCCGACCGTAGTTGTTCGCCTCGTTATATACTTCCTTGGTCGGCTGGTAAGGCGCCGCTTCCTCGGCAGGGTCGGTCTCCGGCATTGCCACTTCTTCCGCGGTAAAGAAGTTTCCGCAGAACTTGCAGTAAAGAAGTCCCTGCGCTGCATCATATTCCAATGCGCCGTTACAATTCGGACATTTGATGATCATTGTTTTTCCCCTTTTACACTAAAAGCCGGAATAATGTTTCACGGCTTTCCGTTTTATTTCCGTTTCTTATTATAACAAATATATTTTGTATGAACATAGCAAATAATGTAGGGATTCATACAATATTCTGCAATTAATGCAGAATTGCATAAACAGACACAAAAACGCACCGGCCACGATATGATCCCCCGGACCGGTGCATTCATAACAGCCGTGTATCATTCAAAATACTTCTTCACCACATACCACGGGGTAACATCCGTACTGACGCCCTCCTGAAAATACGTCCTGTCGCCTTCTTTGTACAACGGCGTCGTGGATTCGATTTTACCGGGCGCATCCCCGGTTTCCGCTTCAAACCAGCAAAGAAGTTCATCGGTTTCGATATCGCGTACGCTGATGCGGTATACCATCTGATAGTAGGTCTTATCACCGACATTGCCTGTATAGTCAACGCCGATTCCGCCCATTTTTTCTGCGATAAAATAGACCGTCGGGGCTTCCTTCATCCCGGTCGGATATCCGCTCCTGCTATTCGACCATGCATTATCGGCCACGCTTTCATAAACGGCTTCCGTACTTTTAAGCAATGCATCCCGGCCGAGTTTTGTATATTCGGACGGTTTGATTTCCGGGCAGGTTTCTACGGTAACAATCGGTCCGTCATAGATTTCCGCATACTTTTTGGCATCTGCGGGGTCAATTTTTTTATCCGCATCCAGTGTTTCACAAAAATGTCCGGTCCCTTTTTGAAGGATGGCATCTTCATCTGCAAGATCCGAATATGCCAGTACCTCTTCGGTTCCGATTACGAAATCATACGGAATCTCTCTAACCGCGTCATACGGATAGCTGAAATTCATCTCGTCCATTCCTTCGGTATCTTTCAGCACAACGACCAGATTCTCGGAATAGGCAAAACAGTCCATCAGTCTGTAAGGAACCTTATTGAATGTGATTTTCGCATCTGTTAATCCCTGAAAAGAGCTTTCCAGGGTTCCCGCACCCGCAGGAATCTCAAATTCTTTTAAGGACTCACATTTATAAAAAGAAACGTCCGCATAGTAAAATTCTTCACCGAATTCGAGTCTGCTTAAACTTTTGCAATTATGGAACGACTCCTGAATACTCTTTACTTTTGCAGGGAAAGATAGTTCCGTAACATTCTCGCACTCACCAAACATCGCAAAGCGGTAAATATAAATCAGGTTCTTCCCGAACTGAATGGAATCAAAGCGCAGATCTCCGGCGGTTTCCGGGTTGGAAGTCAGAATCACAACCGAACCACCGTTGAATTCATCCGGAATGACCAAATCCTTCGGCGCATCATCTTCCACTACGCAGATATAATCCTCTGCGATACCACGATCCTTTAAATCTTCTTCCACGGAAACCAGATTGGATCTGCCAAACGGCAGGTCCCCGATTTTGGAATAATCCAGAAGCGTGTAGTAAGTAAGGCCGTTCTCGGTGATGCCTTTTACATCGGACTTTCCTTCAGATGTATTGCCCGTGTTTCCGATTCCACCGTTACAGCCGGCGAACAACATAAGTGTTGAAATCATCAGTATAATCGACGGAATGGCCACAATACGTTTTATTCTCTTTTTCGAATTCAGTCTCTTTTTCAAATCCGATCTCCTTTTTTAGCGTCTCTCCCAATATCCGGCGCTTACTTCTTTATAATTCTTGGTTGCGTTAAACAGTTTCACGCTCGAGATAATCTGCAAAGCGGTTTTGGCCATCAGCGGTATGGAACAAATAAAGAAAAGCACTGACGAAAGCGAATTTAAAAGCGGATCCGGCACGGTTGCACCTATCGCCTCCAACGCTTTTAAAACGATTCCGGGACGGGTAGCCGTAAAAATGATAATCCCCAAAAAGCACCAGCTTCCGAGCGCGTCCAGAATCTGCAAAACGCCCGACATAATCATCGTTCCCTTCGGATTCTTCCCATTATGAAGTCTGTCCGATGATGCGATTGAACAGATTAATGCCGTAATCCGCGTAATCGGAAAAATCGCAAAGAACAGTCCGATTGGAAGAATTAAAGCAGTCAGAAAAATCGCCAGTCCCTGTCCCGTATATCCGCCGGGAGAAGCAACACTCAGCCCAATACACAGCACAATAATTACAACCGTAATAATCAGATACAGAATTGAACATGCCGCTGTTACGGAATTGATTATAATCGATAATTTAATCGGCTTTTTTAATCCGTCGTTCATATTTTCCCCC
>CADCOL010000206.1 GCA_902803015.1 uncultured Lachnospiraceae bacterium
ATAATTATACCACAAAACCTCTCAAATTTCTCCCCCTAAATTGAATTGAATTCTTGCCTGTTTCTTCGTATAATCAATTTGTGATTATCATGAATCCGAGGTTTCGATATGCTGATTTCCTGTAAAAACAGAGAATTGAATTTTTCCATAGACGCACCGCCTTCGAAGTCCATTTACCACAGGGAACTGATTATCCGTTTTCTCTGCGGTGAAACCGACCGCTTGGAGCCGGTTGCGGGCGATAATGATGACGTGCTTGCTACAAAGGCGTGTCTTAAGGCATTACTTTCTGCCAAAAATCACAGAGAAACACCCGCATCTTTATCGCCGGACCGGACAAACGATATCTATCTGCCCTGTAACGAAAGCGGATCCACACTTCGGTTCATGATTCCCGTTGCGGCAGCCTACCTGCTCGGCGACCGGAATTCTTCCTTATCGCAGGGAGATTCCGACAGTCAAAATACCGACCCGGATTTCAGCACCCGCCTTATCTTTCAAACCGAGGGTCGTCTGTTCGACCGTCCGATTAAGGAATTACAGGAAGCTCTTTTCTCGCACGGAATCATTATTTCCAGAAACGAAGAAGACCGCACCATCATCGTAACCGGCCGGATGACACCGGGTGAATACATCATCGGCGGCAGTGTTTCCTCACAGTATATTTCCGGACTTTTAATGGCGCTTACCTGTTTTACCGAGCCCTGCAGTGTTATGGTTCTCGGGGAAATCAAGTCCATTCATTATATTGAGCTCACTCAGGCGGTTCTTCGTAAATACGGAGTACCCGCGGAATTATCCGAGAATATTTATACTACAAACGTAGGCGGATATAAGCCGCTGGCCGATGCTCCCGCATTCCATGTGGAAGGTGACTGGAGTAACGGCGCATTTCTGCTTTGCTTAAAAGAATTTACAAAGATTGAAGTCGGAAATCTCGACACGGAGTCCAAACAGGGGGATGTCGCAATCCTTCGTTTTCTTGCTTCCGTAAAAGATGTCCGAAGCAGTCACCTTGAATTGCAGGCGGATTCTCTCTGGGATTGCAAGGATATCCCGGATATCACACCGTACATGGCAGTTACCGCGGCCTTTGTATATCGCAAAGCAACCTTTACCGGAATCGAACGACTTCGAATCAAAGAGTCCGACCGCATCAGCGCGGTACGCGAACAGCTCTCCGCCATCGGAATTCGCACCGAAGAAACCGAAAATACTTTAACCGTATTCGGAAAAGACTTAAAACAAATAAAGGACTCCGTAACGGAGCCCCTCGTGCTTTCTTCCCATCATGACCACCGTATGGCCATGTGTGCGGTTTTAATTACCGCCGCTCTCGGTATCCAAACCGAAATCGACGATGTGGAATGCATGAACAAATCTTTCCCTCAGTTTGTGGAAATCGTTGAAAGATACTTTAAACCCTGATTCAATCAATCCAGTTTTTCCTTAGCCAGATACCACGCAAGCACATGAATGGCCTGTTCAAAACGGCCTTCCTTTATCAGCGCTTCGAGTTCTTCGCGCGTATATTTTACCACGTTTAAAAACTCCATATCGTCCAGATCCTGACCGCTTACTTTTCTGCAGTTTGTGGCAAGATAGATATGTGCGTAATTATCCGCAATGGTCGCATTCGATGCGATGGTGATTAAATGCGTCCATTCATCGGATTCGTGACCGGTTTCTTCCCTTAACTCCCTTTTCGCAGCATCCAGCGCGTCTTCGGCGGATGCAAATTCATCCGCTTCAGACACTCGCCGGATTCCGTATTCCCCTTGATCGTCATAAGGAGTTCGGTACTGTTTTCCGTCTTTGCGCTCAATTCCGCCCGCCGTGAACTCCGTGGTAATCTTGCGGATTCCCTGACGAAACTGGCGTACGCAAAGCACTTTTCCATCCTCATCCAATGCCACGATGATGCAGTAATCCCTGCGGCTGTATGTGTAATACGGGCCGTAGATTTTACCGTCCGGCATTTGGAAATCGGACTTTCTGAAGTCAATGTATTCGTCGCATACCACATGCTCCGTTTTGACTTCCTGCCAGGTTAAATCGTCGTTTCTGTTTTCCATTTTTCAAATCCTCTTCGCAGCGGTCCTGTCCGTTAACCGGCCGGTTCCGTTACCGCACGCGAATCACAGAACAACCGCCGAAACTTCTTTTTCTTTCTTTTTATCTTCGTCCGCAAGCTGCGGTTCTTCGCCGATCAGGCCCGCCGCCTTTTCTTTCTTCGTCACAATCGTAATTCCGACAAAATATACAATCAGTAACACTCCGCCGGTTGCAAGCAGTGTAAATCCGACAGCATCCGTCATTCCGTTAAACAACGTGCTGTAATTAACCAAAACGCCAAAACCGTTGATCATCATATGAATAATGATTCCCGGAAGAATCGAACCGGTACGGATTCTTGCATAATTGATAATCATTCCGACGGCAAATGCCCAGATTATCCAGAGCGGATGCGCATGCATCAGGCCGAATACGACGGATGCAATGAGTGCCGCCACAATCGAAGGCATCGCGCGGCGCAGTCTTCCGAAGATCAGTCCGCGGAATACCACTTCCTCCAGAATCGGAATCAGGATTACATTTGACAGTATCGCCTGCCACAACGGATAGCCGTCAAAAAGCTGCGTTGTTTGTAAAAAATCATCAAAAACCGTTTCCGGGAACGGAATGATGTTCATGATAAGATTCATGAAAAGCAGACTTCCGATACCGCCCGCGACGGTAAATAGAACATCCGGAACGGTGATTTTCTTTAAATCCACCTGTTTAAACGGATTTACTTTTCTGGCCGCAAAAATGATTAAATAAACGCCAAGAGCCAGAATCACATTCAGGATAAGCGCTATTCCGATATTCCCGTAATAGAGTTCTTCCTGATATGCAACGGCCGCCGCATAATCGGTCACGCCGGTCATTCCGATTTTTACTCCGGCAACGATTCCGCAACCAACCGACAAAATCATATATGCCGTAAGCTGTGCGCCAAAATATATTCCAAAAAAGCCTGTAGCTCTAAGAATCTGTTTAAAGACTTTTTTCATGGGACTCACTCCTTTCGTACCCCTGTCGTCAGATTAAACATACAATGCTTATTCCGCAAACGGCGTTCTTAGGTGTGAGTGGTATGAAAAATGTTGTCAAATGATTATTCCGCTGCCCGGATCTCCTGTCTCGGAATCATAACGGATATTGCAAACTCTCCGTCCGTCGATTCAAATTTCGTCATTCCGTTATATTCTTCCACCGCTTTTCGAATATTCATAATTCCGAAACCATGGTGCTCTTTGTCTTTCTTCGAGCTGTATCCCGAAGCGCCCACAAGCTTTTCCACGTCTACTTTTCCGTCGGTCGAATTGCTGATCCGGACCACGAAGAACCGCTCGGTACGCTTGATTTGCATGGAGATGCTTTTGGGTATTCCGTCCTTTAACCCTTCCACCGCTTCGATGGCATTGTCCAAAGAATTTGCAAAAATACGGCAGATGTCCATCGGCTTCATGGACAGACCTCCGTCAACAACTCCGTCGAGAGTGAAAGCGATACCCTCTTCTTTCATTTTACCCGCCTTCATGGCGACGATGCAGTCGAGCATTTCATCACCGGTTACATACTCGGGAGAAAGTGCGGAGACATTCTCCAAAAGTTGTTCCAAATGCGCCTTTGCTTCCGCTTCTTTCCCATCCTTTAAAAGCATGTCCATCAGCGAAAGATTGTTGATGATATCATGACGGAACGCCCTGGTTTCCGTTTGTCTGTTTTTATACTGTTCAATATGCTCGAGCTCCGCATTCAGGTAGTTTTCCTGATACTGAAAACGCTCTTTTAAGGATTTGTCGGATACATTCATAATAACAAGCACCGGTGCAAGCGTTCCGACAA
>CADCOL010000207.1 GCA_902803015.1 uncultured Lachnospiraceae bacterium
CATAACACCGGTCAGCATGTCCTTTGCACTCATGATTTTGAGTTTGTCCAGAAGCATGTAATTTCCGAGTTCCGATCCGAGAATAAAGGTGGTAACCTCGAGAGTCTCTTTTATTTTTATGCTTCTCGATGCATCAAAATTAATCGCCCACATAAATCCGAGTAACTGGTTTCCGGATTTTAACGGAAAAAGAACGATATTATGTGCGCCGGCACTTGTCAGTGATTCATACCAGGCCGGATTTCTCTCCTTAATTAGCAGCATGTCATGTTCATCTTTCGCAATCAGACAATTGCTTCCCGCTATGGTGCCGATCCACGATTCCGCGATATCATAAAAATCCTTATTTACATATGTATCCATCGGCAAAAGAGGGGTGTCTTTGGATAATGCTTCTCCAAGAACATAGCAGTTCCGTTCCGCCTCCTCCATGACAAGAATGCAGCAATGCTCTGCAACACATAAATCACCGATTCCCCGGATAACATCTTTTATGGTGGTCCTGAAATCATTGGTTCCGCGAAGACGGACGCAGGTTGCCAAAACAGAAGAAGCGACATCGGCGGAAATATTGGACATATTTTCCGGATTGGCTTCGGTACTGAATTCCATGAGATAAATGCAGTATCCGATTTCCTCGTCGTCCGACTCCAAAGGTATAAACGACATGTTGAACCATACCTTCATTTTGTCCGCATAAACATAGGAGTGCAGGCACTTCTTTTCCACCGCCGAACGATAACAGTACTCTTCAAAATTCAGATCACGCACCATGTAATCCGTATACTCAAGATTCGGCACAAACGTATCCCGAAACATTCTCATATTCTCAGTCGGCTGCTCGATGGATTTTATATAAGCATCGTTTCCCGTAACAATACGATAAATTCTTTTGTTGTCGCTAAATTTTTTCTCTACGGAAATAATACATGCCATTGATGAAAATGCATTAACGATTGACTGATAATCCATACTTTTCCCCTGTCTTAATAATTATATGTTTTACACGACAGTACCACTTTTATTATAAAAGAAACCGGCGCTAAAAGATAGTCCGTAGTATACAAAAAACAGGTCATCGAAATCATTCGATGACCTGTCCGTTTTTACTGCGTAATCTGTGATTAGAATAAATCTACGGAATTTCCGTCAGCATCAAAAATCTTCTTCTCAGCTGCAACTACATAAACGTTTCCGCCAAGCTTAGCTGCCTTCTTCTCGATTGCCTTGTAATCAATCTGCTGTCCGTCAAACTCGAAAACGATCTTTCCAAGCTTCTTAACGGGCTTTGCTGCAGGCTTCTTTGCTGCGGGCTTCTTTGCTGCTGCCTTAGGAGCTGCCTTTGCAGGTGCTGCTTTCTTAGGAGCTGCTGCCTTCTTAGGAGCCGCTGCCTTCTTTGCAGGAGCTGCTGCTTTAGCTGCTGCCTTGGGTGCTGCTTTAGCTGCTGCCTTGGGTGCTGCCTTCTTTGCGGTTTCTTTCTTTTCAACAGGTTTCTTTGCTGCTGCGGGTTTCTTTGCTGCAGCTGCTTTCTTTGCTTCTGCCATAAGTTTTGTCCTCCTACATTTTATGAAGCATTAACAATTGAATTACCTTCTTTTATTTTAATTCCATATATATGGTGCGTCAACAATTTTATGACATCTTCATCAACAGAATCGCTTATTCCAAAGGCTGAGCTTCCAAACCATCCCATGCAATACACCATGCAGGTACACTGTCCGGAGTGCTGTCAAGCATATACATTTCTTCTTCCGTAATACCGAGTTCTTTTATTCTGTCGTTAATCATCTGTTTAATTGTTGCATCGTCGGTTACAAGAATTCCGAGTTCGTCATAAATCTGCTTATTCGTGTCGTTCGGATAAATCAGGTTTCCGTCCTTATCATGGAAAACATATACCAGCTGTTTTAAATAAGCGTCATATTCGGGACTCTCATCCACAAATAAAAGTGAGCTTTCCGCAAAACTGAATTTATCTCTTACATTGTCTCCGAACTCTTCTGCAACCTGCGGATAACCATCCGGCAAATCTGCATCGGAAGGAAGTTCGTATCCGAAAATCATCGGTTCTGCCATTGCCAGTTCCGTTTCCTGAGAGTAGATGAATTCATGTTCTCCGGCAGCATTTACACGCACATAGCTTCCTGCCATAAGAGATGCTCCGCCGCTTCCCGATGAATGGAATACTCCGTATTTGTTTAATTCACCGAAGGAACGGTAATAGGACTCATACTGATCCACTACACAGAGAGCGCCATTCATTTTTTTAACGATGTAAAAATCCTGAATCTCACTTCCCTCTTCTCCCTCGTCAGCAACTACGAGTAATGCCATTTCCGGATTTCCGTCTTTTCCGCAATCGATGATTGCATAAGATATTTCCGTTACGGATTTGGAATTCGGTCCGAATGAATCTTCATACGCCGCATCCATGGCTGCTTTAAATTCATCGAAGCTGTACTCGCTGCCCTCTTTCAAACCAAACATAATATTTGATGTTGCCTTGATTTTTGCATTTCCGTCAATGAACGCAAGATAATCATCCTCGGTAGCCATTTCAACATACGGCTCATCCGGAGTCAGCACGGACGGATCTTCCGATGTAAGAGTTTTCTCCGATCCCGGATTCGGAAGCGGAGGGGTGTTTGTGCATCCGAAGAATCCGACGGATGCAATCATTACTGCAGAAAGTACTGCAATTGTTTTTACTGCTTTGTTTTTCATTTTCATTTCTCCTTTATCTTTAAATTATTCGATCACTTTGTAATCCTGATCTTCCACTGCTTTTTTCAAAACAGCATCATCCACCGCTTCACTTAATGTGATTTCCACGGTACCGGTCGTATGATCCGCCGCCACGCTTTGAACACCGTCAACTGCTTCCAAAGCTTTCTTCACTCTTGCTTCACAATGACCGCACATCATGCCTTCCACTTTCATTGTCTTTGTCATGATTTTATCCTCCTTCCCGTAATTTGCAAACAGAACCTGCTCGATTGCATCTTTTGAAACTGTCTTTCCCTTTCGGTCATGTTTTCCGTTGTACGGTCTGACCAGGTTTAAACGAAGTGCATTCATACAGACAAAGAAACTGGACAATGCCATGGCTGCCGCACCATACATCGGCTTCATTTCAATGCCGTACAATCCCATTGCAAGAGGAATGCAAATCGTATTATAAAAGAATGCCCAGAAAAGATTCTGATGAATATTCCGAATGGTTGCGCGGCTTAACCGGATTGCCGCCGTCACATCCGTCAGCTTGCTTTTCATCACCACGATATCCGCAGCATCGATGGCAATATCCGTTCCCGCACCGATTGCTATTCCGCTGTCCGAAACGGTAAGCGCCGGCGCATCGTTAATGCCGTCCCCTGCCATCGCTGTCTTTCCGAGTGTTTTTAAACGTTCAATCACATCCGCTTTCTTATCCGGTAAAACACCCGCAATTACATAATCCACACCGGCCTGCGTACTGATTGCACGCGCCGTTTTTTCATTGTCCCCGGTCAAAAGAACGGTCGCAATGCCCATGTTTTTAAACTCATTGATTGCCTGCGCACTCTCCGGTTTGATGGAATCCGCAACCGCGATAATGCCGATTGTCTTTTTGCCGAGTGCAAACAAAAGAGGTGTTTTTCCTTCTTCCGCCAAAGCGTTTGCACGTTGAACAATCGCTTCATCCGTAAGTCCGAGGGATTCAAAGAATGCGAGGCTTCCGCCAAGCAGTTCTTCTCCGTCCAGAGTCCCTTTCAGTCCGTGTCCGGGTAATACTTCAAAACCTTTGATCTCCGAAAGATTTAAGTTTTCTTCTTCCGCTTTGGAACTGATTGCTTTCGCCAGAGGATGCTCGCTGTTTCTTTCCAGGGAAGCCGCCAGTCTTAACAGTTCCTTCTCTTCTTTTTCCACCGGTACAAGATCCGTAACCTTCGGCTTTCCTTCCGTCACGGTTCCTGTTTTATCAAGTGCGATAATCCGCGTTCTTCCCGCCAGTTCCATGGACACCGCGGTTTTATAGAGTACGCCGCATTTGGCGCCGACACCGCTTCCGACCATAATTGCAACCGGTGTCGCAAGTCCGAGTGCGCACGGACAACTGATGACCAGTACGGAAATTCCGCGTGCAATGGCAAATGCAAAATCACGTCCCGCAATAAGCCATCCGATTAATGTCAGTACGGAAAGAATAATGACCGCCGGGACAAATACTCCCGATACTTTATCCGCAATCCGTGCAAGCGGTGCTTTGGTTGCCGCAGCATCGGAAACCGTTTGAATAATCTGTGCCAGCGTGGTATCTTCTCCGACCTTCGTTGCCCTGCATTCCATGTAACCGTGCAGGTTCATGGTACCCGTCGATACCGGATTGCCTTCTGCTTTATCCACCGGAATACTTTCACCCGTAAGTGCCGATTCATCTACAGATGTAGTACCATTTACAACAACTCCGTCCACCGGAATCTGTTCTCCCGGACGAACCGCAAACAAATCACCCACTCTGACTTCTTCGATTCCGACTTCAATTTCTTTTCCGTCACGCAGTAAAACTGCCGTTTTCGGAGCAAGACGCATTAATCCTTTCAGCGCATCCGTGGTATGTCCTTTTGACATTGCTTCAAGCATTTTACCGATTGTAATCAGTGTCGGTATCATGGCCGCGGATTCGAAATACAGATTCATGCCGAGTTTCATGACCGTTTCATGATCCCCTTTTCCCTGCGCAAGAATCATCAGAAAAAGTTCCGCAAGAGAATATGCAAAAGAAGCACCTGAGCCCAATGCTACCAGGGTATCCATATTGGGAGAACCGTGCAATAAAGACGTGAATCCGGAAGTGAAGAATTTTCCGTTTATAATCATCACGATAACTGCAAGCAGAAGTTCAAAAAGTCCTAAGAAAACATGATTGTCGAATACGGCAGGTGCCGGAGCGTTCCACATCATGTGTCCCATGGAAAAATACATCAAAACCAAAAGCACCGGAACCGAGAAAATAAGCCTCTTTTTCAGCTTCGGTGTTTCATGATCTTTCAACGCCTCGTCGTCCGCCCACGATGAAACACTGTCGGTCTTTTTGCTGTTTTTCGGTTGTGCGCCGTATCCAGCTTCTTCCACGGCACGGGTAATCTCCGCAGAAGATGCAGTCCCTTCCACACCCATGGAATTGGTTAAAAGGCTCACTGAGCAGGATTCCACTCCGGGAACTGCCGATACCGCTTTTTCCACGCGCGCGGAACATGCCGCACAACTCATGCCTGTAACAAGATACTGCTCCATTCTCTACAATCTTTCTTTGAACTCTATTCGAGTCCGTATTTTTCCTTTACTCTTTCATCGGGTTTAAAATCACCCAAATACTCATCCGCAAGTCTTAAAATCGTACAGATATCTTACATGATCCAGTCCCAGAATCGCCGCATACCGGCCTTCGGGAGAAAGAAAAAAATCATTGACGGAAAACGGAAGCAGGATTTCTTCGCCGGCCATCAAAAGCGTCGGATCGAACTCTTTGTGCCATTGTTTTCCCCCTGCACAATCACACCGCGTTAAATCTCTTCGTACGTCTGCGGAAAGATATCTTTTGCAATAATATACAAGTCATACGGATCATCCGCACGCACCGCCAGGTAATCCCCCGGTGTACCGAGATAATAATGATTCTGATCCCATTTCGGAAAAATCTTTACCCTCGAGGTAAGCTGCCTTGCGTAAATTCCCTGACCGCCCTTGGCAATGCAGGTTTTGATTCTGCCCTTTACATCCAGAATTTTACTGTTGGAATAATTCAGAATCGAAGGATTCGCTTTGCCCGGATACTGATATTCCTTGCGTGATAACTTATAACTTTTCTTAAACTTGTCGACTTTTACGGGATACGGTTCCCCTTCCACGCCGAACAGAATATAAATGTCATTCGATACCGTAATATCCACATCTCCTTCAAGTGTACGCACCTGAAGACGTTCTCCGTTCGCAGCGATTTTGGTGGAAAGCACATATCCGACTTCCACATCCTTCTTGCGGTATTTCTTCATCACGGAAACGTCTTCGAGATAATCTCCCGCATAGATTACGGTCGTTTCCGCAAAATAGTTGTCCAGTCTTTCCGTCAGATACCGGAAAATACTCTTTTTGTTGTATGAGCACTTCTTCTGCGCAAGAAGATCCTTTTCCATTCTTCCTCCGGCTTTTACGAGATGGCCGCCGCCACCTCCGACGCCTTCGGATAAGAAGCCTGCAAGTTCGTTCGCTCGCACTTCTTTCACGCAGCTTCGTACGGAGTATTTTACATAATCGTCAAAAATGCAGTATACCAGACAGGTATTCAGATTATTGACCTCCAAAAGCATATCGCTGATCAGGCCCAAAAGATTCGGGTCGCAGGGTTTGGCGTTAATCACCGCATAATTGCCGTCTCCGCTGTAATAAACGGTTTTTAATGCATCCGCCGCAATTCCGAGTTCCTCTTCCGAGATATTGGAATTGCGAAGCAGGTTATACTCCGCTTCGGAATAATTCGCATAGTCGCGCAAATCCTTGTCCGCGGGATGATTAATCGTCGCGAATCCGTCCGTATCCGTCATCAGACCGTAGTACAAAACCGTCGCAAGCCTTGTCGGTTCCTTGGAATCCGGATTCTCCGGATGAACGTTAATATCGTATCCTTCCGCCTTCAGAAGTTCATAAAGAAGCGTTGAACAGGAACCGTAATTGCTTCGCACTTCCGAAAGCTCCGGCAATACACGTCTCACCTGATGATGGTCAATTACCGCCACGTTTTTTGCGTTAAAATGCGTAACATTTCCTTCCCCGTACTGACAGTCCACCGTCACCAGAAGCTCGGGTGTTTTCGGAAGTTTTTTCTTTATATGTTTAGCATCGATTCCAAGACACATGGTCATCAGAACAAGATTGCACTTGCTGATTTCCTGTGCCCCGCCGTATATGATGCGTGCCTCGATTCCTTTTTGCGCAAAATACCACTGAAGCGCATACGCACTCGCAAGCGCATCCGCATCGGGATTGTCGTGACACTGAATTACAATATCGGAGAATTTCGTCAGATCATTTAACATTAAAGACATAATATTCCCTTCCCAAAGAGTTCCACAAAGTTACACGACTATATTTTATCACAAAATACCCGCGCGGTATAGATTTCCTTCGCTTACAACTCCGAGGAAAAGGCACGCCGGGCGGCGTGCTTTTCTTCACACTCCCTTCCTCCCGAGGAAAAGGCACGCCGGGCGGCGTGCCTTTTGACCTGCTACGTTGTAGTGTATGTATTAAGGAGAATTTGGATGACTGCTTTACGTGCCCCTGCGGCACTTCTTATTTCCCGGAATGGCAGCTGCCTTTCATTGCGCAGTTTGCGCATCCGCAACCACAGGAGGATTTACCTTTCTTCTTGTCAAGAACCATGCTTAAAATGATAAGTGCGATGATTCCCGCAACCAGTAATCCGATCAGGATTGTTCCGATATTCGCCGCCAAAAATTCAAGCATATGTTTTTCCTCCTTTCCGTTTACTCAGGTCTTACTTCTTTCGTACGACCTTCCGGCACTTCTTTCGTGCTTCAATTGTATTATAGTTAGTTGCGACTAACTTGTCAACATTTTTTTATAAAAATATAAACCCCGGGAAATCCCGGGGTTATTATTGTTCTTATTGTTCTTTTCGCCATATCCGCACGCATTGCCTGCGGGCTCGTTGCGGCCTCAGCCCTGCTTCTCAAGATAGTAATCGATGCTTGCGATTCTTACGCACAGTGTGAAGATGTCTGCCGCCTGCTGCATCTCTTCCGGTGTCGGGAAGGACGGAGCAATACGAATATTGGAATCCAGCGGATCCTTTCCGTACGGATAGGTTGCTCCGGCGCCGGTTAATACCACGCCCGCATCCTTACACATTGCCACGATTTTTTTTGCACATCCGGGCAACGCATCAAAGGAGATAAAATATCCGCCTCTCGGTTTTATCCAGTTGCCGCAGTCCATGCCTGCCAGATCCCTGTCAAATGCATCAAGTACCGCTTCAAATTTCGGACGAAGCAGCTCTGCATGCTTTTTCATGTGTTCCTTCAGATTATCGATGTTTCCGAAGAATCTTGCATGACGCAGCTGATTGATTTTATCATGTCCGATAGTCTGAACAGAAAGCTGTTTCTTAATCACCTCAACATTCTTAAACGAAGTTGCCAGTGCGGAGATTCCTGCGCCGGGGAAGGTAATCTTCGATGTGGAACCGAACATGTAAACCATATCCGGATTGCCTGCCTTCTCGCACTCGGTAAGAATGTTCAGAATCTCATCCTGCTGATTGTCATACAAATGATGAATGCAGTATGCGTTGTCCCAGTAAATCATGAAATCCTTTGCCGCGGGATGCAGATTTGCAAAGCGGCGTACGGTTTCGTCCGAATAGGAAATACCGGTCGGATTGGAGTATTTCGGTACGCACCAGATTCCCTTTACGGTCGGATCGTTGTTGACGTACTGCTCCACCAGATCCATATCCGGTCCGTCTTCGTTCATCGGAATATTAATCATTTCGATGCCGAAGTATTCGGTGATTCGGAAATGCCTGTCATATCCGGGTACCGGGCAGAGGAATTTAATTCCTTCCTGCCTGCAGAACGGTTCGCAGCCGTTCACGCCGTGCGTCATGGCGTGCGATACACGGTCATACATAATATTCAGCGAAGAGTTGCCGTATACAATGACATTGTCCTTTTCTACCTCAAGCATATCGGCCATTAAGCGTCTGCTTTCGCCGATGCCGTCGATATCACCGTAATTTCTCGTATCGTTTCCGAGGATGGTGCGCATGTCGGACTCGGAATTCACAACGTCAAGCATTCCCATTGCCAAATCCAGCTGGGAAGCACCCGGCTTACCTCTGGCCATGTTCAGTTTCAGTCCCTTGGCCTGCTCCTCTTTATACTTTTCCTCCAAGGCAGCCTTCGCCGTAAGGAGTTCGTTTTTGTCCATTTGTGCATAGGATTTCATATGCGTTCATCCTTCCTTGAATGTTACTTAGTACTTTTATCTTAGAAATGCTCCATAATCGCTTTTACGTTTGCCTCGATATCGCCTGTAAAAACCGAAGTACCTGCCACAATTACGTTTGCACCCGCAATCAGCGCTTCTTCCACATTATCCGCGCAGAGTCCGCCGTCTACCTCGATGTCGACTTTATCCTGCAACTGCAGTTTGGTAAGTTCCAGCTGAACTGCGGCGATTTTGCCCGTGCATTCGTGAATGTATTTCTGTCCGCCGATTCCGGGACGTACGGTCATGACAAGTACCATGTCCACCAGTCCCAGATAGGGGAAGATTCTCTCAACAGGTGTTTCCGGTTCGATTGCGATACCGGCTTTTGCACCAAGCGCATGAATCTCATTCAGTGTTTCCACGGGATTCTCCAGAGTCTCCACATGAACCGTAATCATGTTCGCGCCAAGGTCTTTGAAAACCCTGATGTAGCGCTCCGGCTTTGTAATCATTAAATGCAGATCAAAGAACGCATCCGTATTTTTGCGAATGGATTCGATGACGGGCATTCCGAAGGAAATGTTGGGAACGAACAGTCCGTCCATTACATCGATGTGCAGGTATTTTCCGCCCGCGCCCATCGCTGCTTTGATATCCTCTCCCAAGTGGTTAAAATCTGCCGACAGAATACTCGGCGCAAGAATTCTTTCTCTCATACTTCCGTCCTGTTTTCCTTTTGTTATTTCCCCCGAATAAGTTTTAACGCCTACCCCGAATAAGCTTTAACTCTTACCCCTAATACTTCTTCATCCGCTTCACTTCATCGTAAAGTTGCACATAGTTTTCATACCGGAGTTTGGAAATCTTTCCTTCCTTCAATGCGGCCTTCACTCCGCATTCCTTCTCCCCGATATGCGAGCATCCCGCAAATCTGCAGTTCGGTTCATACTCGTCGAACTCATGGTAAAATGCGGAAAGCGGCTTCAACTCAAGATTCGGCAAATCCAGTGACGAGAACCCGGGCGTATCGAATAAAAACGTGGGTTTGTCATACATCTCGGTATAGAAGATTTCACTGTGTCTTGTCGTATGTTTGCCGCGGTCGATTCGCTCGCTGATGGTGCCGGTTTCCATTCGTTCGAACCCCAAAAGCTCGTTGATTAACGAGGATTTGCCGACTCCGCTCGGCCCCGCCACCGTGGTGGTTTTTCCGGACAAAAGTTTCTTCAGCGCCGGAATTCCGGTTTTCTTCGTCGCGGAAATAATGACTACTTTCACACCGCTTGCACGGTATGCGTTTAAAATCTCGTCCTTTTCCTTCTCTCCCGCCAGATCCTCTTTATTCATACAGATAATGCACGGAATGTTCCGGTTTTCCATATGGATTAAGAAGCGGTCCAGAAGGTTATAATTCGGCTTCGGTTTAGTCAGGGCAAAAATGATTAACGCCTGATCCACATTTGCCACCTCGGGCCGGATTAATGTATTCTTTCTTGCCTTAATCTGTTCGATGTTTCCGATGAGTTTTTCCGGTGTGGAATCTGCTCCCGGAACAAGTACACACTCGTCTCCGACCAGCGGTTTTTCATTGCTCTTTCGAAAGGCGCCCTTTGCCTTGCATTCATAAACGCCCTCGCCGGTTACGTATACGTAGTAGAATCCTCCGATTCCCTTAATGATTTTACCCTGTTTGTCAGCCATTACTCTCTTTAAATTCTACTTCGTATTCATAGCGGTCTTCCGCCGTCGACTGTCTTGTTGCGGGATTGCCGTTCTCATCCGTATACTCTTCTTCGAATAAAATGATATATGTTACAACGACTTTACCGCGGGACACTCCGTAAATACGGCTTAAATTAATCGGTGTCGGGAAACTGTCAACGGAAGCCTGGAACAATTCCGTTCCGTCCGGTGCAAGTAAGAATACTTTTGCGTTTCCGCCCTGATATTTCGGAGGCTGGGATACATCGATACTACAATCGTAGTACTTCTTCTCCTGTCCCTTGCTTAATTTGATTTCAACCTGATCTCCCGCTTTGACGATTGTTTCGGGAGAGATGCTCTGTTCGCACACCAGTCCTGCTGCCACGGTGTCGGAATATACTTCTGTCACCTTGGAGCAAATCAGCCCCATGTCGTTTAATGTCTTTCTCGCATTCTCTTCGGTCATGCCTTTTAAGCTCGGCATTTTGATTTCCGAGGATTTATCGGCACCCAGACTGATGACAATGGTAACGGTACCGTCACGTCCGATTAAAGTGCCTGCTTCGGGTGACTGGGAAATAACGTTCCCCTTAATCATTCCGGAGTTATACTCTTCCTGCTCGACTACGGTAAAACCTTCCGCACGAAGGATGGATACCGCTTCCGCTTTGGATGCTCCGATTACGCTCGGAACCTGAACTCCTTCGCCTTCCATCGAAACATATAAAACCACTTTGCTTTTCGCATCGATTTTTTCATTTGCTGCGGGTTTCGTGGATATAATATGGTTACTTTCCACGGTTGCGGATTTCTCATATACCGTATCGTAGCTTAAACCCTGTTTATTCAATACATTGATGGCTTCCGTTAAGGAATAGCCGACAACGCTCGGAACCGTAACCTCTTCGACCTTTTCGCTGGTGAAATTTAACTTTCTTCCGCCGTTTCCGAAGATACCCATTGCAAGTCCCGCAAAGTACAGAATGATCAGTCCGATGACTACCGCAATGACCACAATGACTACGGTCTTTAATTTTTCAACGATATCGTCATCATCGTCATCGTCTCTTGCCGCCGCACGCTTTGCATTGTTCTGCTTAGCCTTTCTCTGCGCTTCCGCAGACATCTGACGACTCTTGGAAGAATTACTGCTCTGTGAACTCTTCGGTTTGGAAGATTTGTTTCCGTTGCCGGATTTCGAAGGACGATTTGCCTCATCCGGTTTCTTTCTCGGAGACATTTTCTCCGTATCGGTCAGTTCCCGCCCCACCGCGCTTGCGCTGGCAATGGCTTCTGCGGAATATCCCTGGCCGGTCGCACGGCGCTTAATCAGTTCACGTTCCTTTTCGGTAACGTTTCTGGTCGCGGACTTGGATTCGATGGAATCGATTTTAACAAAATTCTCATCGGGGCTGATCAAAGACTTCTTTAAGTCTTCCACCAGTTCTCCCATGGTCTGGTATCTACGGTCCGGACTCTTCTGGCAACATTTTAAAACAATCTGCTCCACGCTGACGGGAATTTCCGGTACGTATTTTCTCGGGGACGGCATTTCATTCTGAATCTGCATGATGGCGATTGCCACTGCGGTTTCGCCGTTAAACGGCACACGTCCCGTTAACATTTCGAATAAAGTGATACCGAGCGAATAAATATCGCTCTTGGCATCGGAGAAGCCTCCTCTTGCCTGCTCGGGAGATGCATAATGCACGCTGCCCATAACATTGGACGTAATGGTGTTCGAACTCGTAGCCTTCGCGATACCGAAGTCGGTAACTTTTACCTTGCCGTCCTTGCTGATCATGATGTTCTGGGGTTTGATGTCGCGGTGTACAATCTGATTGTTGTGCGCTGCTTCAAGACCCATGGAAATCTGAATGGCGATGCTGACGGATTCCTTTACGGAGAGGCGCTGCTTCTTCTCGATGTAACGCTTTAATGTAATACCCTCGACAAGCTCCATAACGATGTAGTAAACACCGTCTTCCTCGCCAACGTCGTATACGTTTACGATGTTCTGGTGTTCCAGTCCTGCTGCCGCCTGTGCTTCCGTACGGAATTTGGATACAAATTCCTTATTCTCACTGAATTCCTTCTTTAAGACCTTCAGTGCGACAAATCGATTCAGTTTGTTGTCCTTTGCCTTATATACATCGGACATTCCGCCTGCGCCGATGGATTCGAGAATCTCATATCGATCGCCGATGACCATACCGATTTTAATCATAAATCAAAACTCCTCTTACTGCCTGTGCCCTGCCGGCACCGTTTATTGCTTAACGCGGTTGCATCAAAAGCACCGCAATATTGTCTTTTCCGCCGTTATCGTTCGCGGTTTTGATTAACAGTTCCGCTTTGGCTTTCAGTTCCGTTTCCGAATTCAGAAGCCGTAAAATATCCGGATCTTCAATCATATTCGTCAGTCCGTCCGAACACATCAGCACCGTGTCCGTATCTTTCATGGGAACCTCGAAGAAATCCACGTTTACGGAGCCCGAAGCGCCCACCGCCCTTGTAATGATATTTTTATCCGGATGATTTCTTGCCGCTTCTCGGTCGATTCCGCCCATTCGGACCATTTCCTCCACCAGGGAGTGGTCTCTGGTAATCTGCGTAATGGTTACGGTATCGTCAATGACATACAGTCTGCTGTCGCCGACATTTGCCACATACAATGTACCGTCCACATACGTGGATGCCACTACCGTTGTGCCCATACCGTCCATGCTCTCGTCCTCCAAGGACTTTTTGCGGATCAGCCGGTTCGCACACTGAATGGCATCGTCCAGAATCTGTACCGGTTCGGTTTTCTTTGACTTCGCCACTTCCTCCACGATGGTTTCCACCGTGCATTTGGAAGCATAGTCTCCCGCCTTATGGCCTCCCATTCCGTCCGCTACCACAAACAGGTTCGGAAGGTTCCCCAGGGGAAGAACGCTGGTAAAGACAAAGTCCTGATTCAGTTGTCGCCTTTTTCCTATATCCGTTATGGAAAACGCTTTTACCACCACGAACTCCTCTTAAATGGTCTGATCTTGCTTCGAATCTTCGTTCATATGCCGTCTTCGAAGCTGTCCGCAGGCACCGTCGATGTCCCTGCCCATTTCCCTTCTAATAGTAACATTTATTCCGTTTTTTTCAAGTTTATTTTTAAACGCCAAAACCCGCGAATGCTCTGTGGACTTGAAGTTGCGCTCCTTTATGGGGTTCACGGGAATCAGGTTGATATGGCAGTTCATTCCGCCCAAAAGCCCGGTCAGTTCCGAAACCTCCTCATCGCGGTCATTTACGCCCGAAACAAGCGCATATTCAAAGGAAATCCGCCTTCCCGTGCGTGTAAAATAGTCACGGCAGGCATCCATCACTTCCCGCAGGGAATACGAATTGGCAATCGGCATCAGGGTCCTGCGCTTTTCATCGGTCGGCGCATGCAGGGAAATCGCAAGCGTAATCTGCAAATCCTCCTTTGCAAGGTCATAAATGCGCGGTACGATTCCACAGGTGGAGACCGTAATGTTTCGCTGCGAGATGTTTAATCCCCGTTCATCGCTTAACATGCGGATGAATTTTAAAAGATTGTCGTAATTATCGAGCGGCTCGCCGGTTCCCATTACCACGACATTGGAGACTCTCTCCCCCGTCAGCTTCGTGATGCGGTAAATCTGATCGAGCATTTCGCCCGGCAGAAGGTTTCTCTCAAGGCCGTCCAG
>CADCOL010000208.1 GCA_902803015.1 uncultured Lachnospiraceae bacterium
CCGGAGTTGCCATTCAGATAGTGTATTAGCTGGTTTGAGGAGCCTCTCAGGATCTCTCCGCAATTTTGCTCGCGAACATATACGCCGCCCACCACGACATCAACGAGCGAAAGTACGCGTTCGACCGCATCGTCATTGAGTTCCCCGTCGTGAACAATCCTGCCGGATGCCGCCCTGACGTTCCGGTTTCCGGACTCAGTTTTTTCTCCCGGCATCTCTTCTGCCGATATCTGCCCGGCATTTTCCAATGTATAACCTGTAAATAATAAAATATCATCGCACACCGGTCTTAGCGCAGCCATCAATTCGGCCAGCTCCTCCGCCTGCAAAAGCGGTTCTCCGCCGGAAATCGTAATGCCTGTCAAAGAGTAATCTTCCATTGCCGCTTTGCACATTGCGACCAGCATGGGAAGCGGCATTTCGCCTTTTTCCTTCTCCCAGAGTTCGGGATTGGCACAGCCCTCGCATCTTCGGTCGCATCCCTGCAGCCAGATTCCGAGCCGCTCTCCGGGACCGAGTGCCTTTATGGGATATAATACTCTTCCAACCCGCATGCTGTCGTCTCCATCCTGTCATTTCCACCGGCAAGTCTCTGTGCCTGTTGCTAAACCTGCCTGCTTTCAAGCACCAGGTCGTAGCCGGAATCTTTCTTCACGATATCCGTTACCACGCGTGCTTCGCCGGCCTGAATCGCATCATCAAAAATATGTCTCGCAAGCGGATTGATCAACGCCTTCTCCACAATATTGTTAATTCCGCGTCCGCCGTTATCGAGATTCTCGCATACAAGTCCGTACAGTTTCTCGAATACAGGACTGACATCGATGCGAATCTCTTTCTGAAGTGCAATCATCTTCACAATGCCTTCCACACGGGCCGTTAAAATCTCTCTTGCAACATCCTCGTTGATGTAACGGAAGATGACAATATTCTCTCCGATACGGTTTAAAATCTCCGGTCTTCCGAGTTCGAGCTTAAAGTGATCCTGAATGGCAGTCGTCACTTTCGTACGTACTTCATCCGGACTCATCGAACGATTCACGTTTTCTTTGCGGTTTCCGTACTGATCCTTCGTATAGATTCCGAGGTTGGATGTAAATATAATCACACAGTCGGAAAAATACGCGGTATTTCCCTGTCCGTCCGTCATACGGCCGTCTTCGAGGATTTGTAAGAATTTATCGAGAATCGTCGGCGATGCTTTTTCAATCTCATCAAAGAGCAGGATTGAAAACGGGTTCTTCCGGACCGCATTCGTAAGCTGTCCGCCTGCCTCATATCCGACATATCCCGGAGGCGCACCGAATAATCTCTGGTCGGAATTATCGTGCGAATACTCACTCATATCAAAACGGATGCACGCACTCTCATCGCCGAACACAAGCTCCGCAAGAGTCTTCGCGGTTTCCGTTTTACCGGTACCGGTCGGTCCCGCAAAGAATAATACGCCCTTCGGAGAAGCATTATTCTTCACTTTTGACAGGCCGCTGACCGCACGTTTCAAAACATCGAGGGACTGGGAAACTGCCTCGTCCTGTCCTTTGACACGTTTCTTCAGAATCTCTTCGCCGCGTGTTAAGCGGTTTGACAAATCCTCTTTCTCCCATGGATTCTCTTTGATTCCGTAGGTGTAAAGATCCACAACGGAACAGATTTTGGAAAGATGAACCTTCTCCGAAATGGCAAGTTTTCGAAGCTGCATCAGTTCAAAGAACGTCAGTCCTTCCGTACGTGCAACAAACTGGTCAATCAGTTTTTCACGTTCTTCCGGTTTGTCTTTATAGTTTTCGCAATCTTCTTTGAATATTTCGGAATCAAAGAAGTTCACCATATCATCCTGCAAAAGGAAGCTCTTTCGCTGCTCCGCATTCGGGTATTCAATCTGAATGCCCTTAATCCGGTTTACGTTAAAATAAATCCACGACGGCAAATCGTTCTGCTTATCCGTGATAAAGACGAGCATGTTTTCAACTCTGCCCTCTTTCGTATTCACATCCGCCGCGCCAAGGAATGCCTGCTTCAGAATCGTGTAGCACTGAAGATCCGCAGGATACAGATGATCCGGCGCGATAATGTAACGCGATGCCATGTCCATCACGATAACGGTGGAACTCTCGCCGTTAGCAAGTGCCTCTTTAATCAGCACGGGTGCCCCCGTGTCGGATGCATCGAATTTGGCTGCGATTTTACCGTCTTCGACATTCATGCCGACTATTTCGCCAAACTTCGAAAGAGCCGTTTCTTCGGAAGCGGTAAAACCGTCAATCGGATTGTAAAATACGACGTTCTCATATCCTTTTTCCGCAAAGAATGCTTCCAGATACTGATTCAGCGTAAGCCATGCGCCTTTCAGTTCCCCTTCCGGAAACCGGAAACTGTCATAGATATTGCCTTCGAGGATAATCGAGCTCTTAATCCGGTAAAAAATCTCAAGTTCCTTATGCCATTTTGCCACGATCATGTTTTCTGCCATATGCAATCCCTCTTTGTAACCTTCTCGCAGATTATCTCTGTACTAATTCCCCGTTTCTGCATCCTCCACAAGTCGGAAATATGCGATGCTCGGATGATATCCCTGCCTGTCTCTTGCTCCCATCACGATTAAGTCCCCCGGCTCAATGCGGTACGGGATATTCCTTTCCAGTTCGATATTATTTACCTGCGTCGGATTCGTATGTCCGATGTGTTCAATCACAATGCCTTCTTCGTAAGCCGTAAACTTCGCATGCCCGGAGCTGACAAATGCTTTCTCCGCCAGATAGTCGGCTCCAGCTCCGCTACGCCCGACAATGGTTTCTTCTCCGAGCGGGAGACGGATTTCGCACTTACCGTCCTCGGAGCGCAAGTAAAATCTGCTTAGTACTACATCTGTAGGTTGTTCCGTCGGAGCATCTGTTTGCTTGTCCGATGCGTTGTCCTCCTCCGGCTTATACACGCCAACCGTCAAAAGACTTCTTCCGCAATCACACCGGCTTCGGCTGTACGGCCAGAGTTTCCCGCAATCGGGGCACTTGCGTTTAAAGCCGCCAAACGTCTCCGCGCCTTCTTTTTCACTGCCCGCAGAGGGAACCCCGCCTGCAACAGGTTTTCCGGCGACACCCGATGTCTCTGTTTTCTGCGGAACCATTTCCCCGCATTCACTCACCGGCACACGCAGCAAATCTTCTCTGCACGCCGAGCACACGATATTGCTGATTCTGTTTACAGTCCCGCATGCGGGACATTTTTTCCCTTTCACGACTCAACCACCCCTGTCCGAACCGTTCCTGACTCTGCCGTCGAAATCCGTTTTGTTTATCGATACCCTCAATTCTGTCCTGTCATAAGATACTTGCTCTCTCTGGAAGCATAGTACTCGTAGAAATCATCGCCTGCCGCAACGCCCAAAGCACCGGCCTCGCTGCCTGTACCGCCCGCCTTCGTAAATTCCGTCGTATTGATGACCTGCGCAAAGTCCGGGCTCACGGGATAGAGATTCTCTTTCCGGAACTCCAGACCTCTTTGATTGATTGCATGAAAAATCTTTTCATACTCCTCACAGAAAAGCACCTGTTCTTTGACAAGTTTGTCCACTTCCCTCGGGTGCGGTGCGCGGTCCGTGGTATCCTCCACGGCCACTTCCATCGTTACCCTTCCCGTGGAATCGTATATCACATGCAGAATCACATCATCATGGATTCTGTAAATCTCCCTGGCAAAATCCCTGTCCTCTTCGCGTTCACCCAGATAGGAATATCCGAGTCCCACCAGGCTTTTGCGGATATTTTTCATAAGAATTCTCAAATCGCCTGTTTCGGAATGCTTTGCCATCAATGCCGCACATTCATAGCGAATCGCCTCAATGCTTTCCTCCGCGAGCGAAAACTTCTTTGGCAAAACATCATACTCACTGCAAAGTGTGTGGTACTTGGCAAGTTCCATGCTGAGCCTTGCGTCCAGATTATCCAGTCGTTTTTCTTCTTTCTCAATCGCATCTCGTATCGGACGTACTTTCATGACATCCAGCCGGTGCACTTCTTCGTAAAGAGAAAATGCATCCCTGCCCTCCGCACAAAGCGCCGATACTTCATCGTATAACCGCATGGATTCCGCCTCTTTCATCCCCGTAATCGCCGCACGTGTCTTTAAATCTCCCAGCACACGCAGTACTCTGGCAGCCTCTTCTTTTGCAAGTTCTTCAAAGGCTGCAATCTGCTCTTTGCGAAGTTCTTCCGTACTTTTAAACTCCGGTCCGGGATTTGCGTCCATACTGTGTCCTGCAATACCTGCTGCATTCTTCGCACCTGCAACCACCCGCTCAAAGTATGTATCCCTCGTTTTTCTGACAAGAATTTCCGTCTCCTCAAAGAAACTCTCCACACCTTCAAACTTCACGGAAACATTCTGCAGAACTTCCTTCATATCCTCATTGTTTCGCTCCGCCAAAACCGCTGCAATCCGCTGCGTCGAAGCTTTGATTTCCGAAGAAAGGGTATCAAGTTTCTGCATCCGGAATTTGATCTCGTCTTCTTCCATGACACCGATACAAAGATCCTGCAAAGCGGCAATCGACTGAAGTCTTCTTTTCTGCAGGTCGTTTAAGCGCACAAGGTCCTGGCAGAACCGTCTTCTGTCCTGCTCAAATAAACGAAACCGTTTGATATCCGCTGCTGACATTTTCGGTCCGCTCATAGTCCAAACTCTTCCCCCAGACTGTATCCTTTTGCCTTCATCCAACCGTAAACGGCAGGTTTCAGCGTATGCGCATCATCCAAAAAGTACGCCGTCACCCGGTATAAATCGATATACCCCTCGCCCTTTTTTCCGGTAAGATATTTTTTCACTTCCTCAATATTTCGAAATACCGTTCCGTCCGGAAGATTCACATTTAACTCCTCCCTGCCGGTATAACGGTATGCGAATTCATAGCAGTAACTCTCCCTGTGGTTTCTCCAGTCGATGCGGTCTTTCATGCGGTTTTCGAATTCACGAATGAGTTCCTTATGTTCGTCGCTTTCGCCCTTCGCTTCGGCAAATTTCATCATCACACCCGAAGGAATCAGAGTTTCAAGCGATTCCATACCGGTTCTTAAAATATCGTTGGTATATCCGGACAGCGCTTCAAACATCGCATTCACAAAATCCTCAATACTTTCGTATGCACCCGCAGGCGAAAACAGATACGGTAAATCCGGCGAAATCGTATAAAGAATCGCCGCTAGTTTTTCGTCCGAATCGAGATTCCTGTCCGCCAGAGTGTCCTCTATTACCGACGCATGATAAAGACGCGTTTTTGATACATTTTTCCCGAGGCGTAAATGCTCGGTCAGCTGGTTTCTTAAGATAAAATCCCTGCCTTCTTTCCAGTTCCATCCGATGGCACTCATTAAAGAATTCATGTCCGTATACTGCTTGTGCATAAAGCTGACGGGCGGTATCGAACCGTCCTCTTCCGCTTCGGATGCGCCCCCGCCGAGTCCGGGAATCGGCTGGCTTACACCGTCAATCCACTTGCGGACTTCTTCGTATGTCCAGCGCCGGTTCGGATTGGAAAGATCGTGCCGGTAGGACAAATCCGCATATGTTAAACCGAGAATTAACTGATACAAATCCTCCGGCATGTCCGCCGGCTTGGTAATGATATTCGTATAGGCATTCTCTTCCCCGAACGGGGTTTTGCCCGTGAAAAGTTCATAAATCAGGATTCCGAGCGAATAATAATCCGACTCGTCAAAATATACATTCCTAAGCACCTCGGGAGCCGCGTACGAGGCCGTAAAGCCCACCTCGGATACAACAATGGACTTTGATTCGCGAATCACCGAAGAGAGGCCGAAATCGATTAATACGGGGTGTGTGCCCTCGTTCGACCACATCACGTTGGCCGGTTTGATGTCCCGGTGCAGGATTCCCGCTTCGTGAAGATCATGCAGTGCCTCGTTTAAATCCGGAATAATAAAACCTTTCAAGTCCTCGTAAGAGAACGGTCCCTCCTTGCTTAAGCGTTCCGCAAAACTGCCTTTTTTAAAATAGTCATAGACCTCAAACCGCTTTCCCGCGAATTCGCCGGTTTCATAGATTCTCGCCACATAAGGCGATTTTGTATTCTTTAATTTTGCAGGCAGATCCTCTTTTGCGTGAATCGCACGACGGAAGATTTTCACTGCATAGAGTTCCCCGTCATGCTCGCTTAAATAAAGGTCTGCCTCGCCGCCCGCATTCGCGGTACCGATTCTGCGAATGATATGATAATCGCCCGGAAGAACGCTGCCCGCATCGAGATTAACGCAACCTAAGGGGGCATTGCTGCCCCCCTGTTGATTCTCGTTCGTCGATGCTATGGAATTGTTTTCCGAAACCGGTGCAAAATCGTTAAAAACGGTTGCATCCGCTCCCCGGTTAAACACGGTATTACTCATTCTTCTCCTCGGGTTTCGGTTCTTCTGCAGGCTTTGATTCTTCTTCCGCTTTCGCCTCCGCTGCAGTTTTTTTCTCTTCTTCCTGCTTCTTAAATGCTTCCGCCTCATCCTGCTTCTTATGGATGTTATTGATATCTTCGGTCGAGCCGCCGCCGATATCATCCGGTGCACGGAATTCACCCTTATCCACCAGTCGAAGGAATGCATCTACAACGTCCGCCTGCAGCTGCGTTCCGGACACTTCCTTGATAATCGAAACCGCTTTGTCGAAGTTCATACGCTTACGATACGGTCTGTCGGAATACATCGCATCGAAGGTATCGGCAACCGCAATAATCTGTGCCACTCTGGGAATCTCGTCTCCCTTAAGGCCTTTGGGATAGCCCTTGCCGTCCGGTCTTTCATGATGCGCACCGGCACCGATTGCAAGTTCCGGCATGATACTGATGTCTTTTAAAACATTGTATCCCTTTGCGGAGTGGGACTTGATTTCCGCGAATTCCTCATCGGTCAGCTTACCGTTCTTATTCAAAACTTCGGGACGGATACTGATTTTTCCGATATCGTGCAAAAGTGCGATATTGTAATACTTCTCCACCGTCTCCTCGTCATATCCGAGTTCCTTCGCAAGCATTACCGTATATTCCGCAACACGAGTGGAATGACCGTTTGTATACTTGTCCTTCATATCGATGGTCTTTGCGAACGCTTCAATCATCTCGCGGATGAACATTTTATCCTTCTCGTGTCTTGCAAGAAGTGCATCCATTCGCTTGCGAACGATAATCAGGGCAACACCGGTTGCAAGAGCAATCACGGTAATTACA
The DNA here is from genome assembly GCA_902803015.1 of uncultured Lachnospiraceae bacterium. Taxonomy (GTDB): domain Bacteria; phylum Bacillota; class Clostridia; order Lachnospirales; family Lachnospiraceae; genus UBA3766. The sequence continues at coordinate 7,226 of CADCOL010000208.1, forward strand.
ACCAGAGCCTTGAACCAGAGTTTTTCAAAGATGGATTTTTCCTTCTCGATGTCGACACTGACCATGGAAGCACCGTTTACCATCGTGTCGGTAAGCGTCATGACGAATTTATATTTACCGCCCTTTAAGTTGGTATACACAATCGGTTCAAAATCGCTGCGGCTTACGGTTGTTTCATGCTTGTCGAATCCTTTCAGTTCGTATGTAATCTGCGGATTCATTAACGAGTAGTTGAATACATATCCGTAAATGGTAACCTTGTTTACGCCGGCCGGAATTTGGAATTTGCCGTTTGCATCGGGATAAATCCTGGTTGTGTCCGCATCAATATACGGAACGGCTGCTTTAATCTCACCGACATTTCCGAACGGTTCCTCGATATTGACCTTCGCAACGCCCGTGGTACCGGACAGATACAGGTTTCCGTTCGAATCCACGCAGCTGTAGGAGTTCGCTGTCGTTACGCAGGGAAGACCGCTGTCACGGTTAAAATAAACAGGCTTAATCTCGCCGTTTGCCAAAAGATCGTCCACGTGAACCACATGAATACCGTTACTGCTTAAGATCCAGATTTCATCTCTGGAATTCTCCACAAGATCGAAGTTGTTGGAATACGGGAACTGATCGATTGTGGTAACCTTGTAATCCTCTTTCATGTAACCGATGGAATTGCTGGTGATAATCCAGAACATTCCACGCTTTACGTCTTTCTTGATTCGAAGAACAACTTCGGAAGTTAAGCCCTCGTCAAGGCCGATATTCTTTACGTCGTGTTCCGTCAGAACATAGATTCCGTCACCGTCGGAACCGAGTAAAATATCGCCGTTTTCCGCTTCCGCAATCGTCAGGATCTCCGGATTGTTTAAGCCGGA
>CADCOL010000209.1 GCA_902803015.1 uncultured Lachnospiraceae bacterium
AAACGGTGCACTTCCAAAATTCCAAATTCCGTAAATCATAAGCGCCTCCTTTCCGAATCCCTTTTTACAATTTCATTATACCGCGATCGTCTGAATGCGGTTATTGCAATTATTGCAAATATCATTATGCCGCTTTATTCTTTGAAAAAAAGTAAAAAAATCTCAGAATAATCCGATTTATGTTGGACATTAGTTGGACATGATATGATAAGGTGTGTGATGTAATTGATTGCATGCCTTATTTTTGAGGGAAAAAGGAGCAGATATGGATAATCTTTATTTCTTAAAAGATGAAGTAAACGTAGATGAAAAATTAAACATCAATGAAGAAAAGCGGAAAGCATCCAACAACAACCGGAACCGGATAAATGATAATTCTGATGTGCCGGACGAAAAAACGCAGCCGGAGCAGGCAAAGTTTAAGAAAATACATGATCTGAACCGAATCCTTCCAAATGAGGGCGAGGTTTCATTGTTCGGAACGGAGAATGCAACGTTTTACTCTGCAATTTCCATGGACGGCCGTTATGTCTTTTCGGATAAAAAAGAATTCGTGGAATTTATGAATGCCCCCGAGAATGTCGGCGTTACGATGTTTTTATTTGACAAATTCGGGACTCCTCCGATTTGTCTGAAAAAAGAAGCGGACGGGTTTTATTTGAGCGAAGAGGCGATTACCGCCGCATACCAGCTGGAGGAACCGTCCTATCTTGCCAACAAATCGATTGCCTTAAAAGATATCGTCACACCTTCCCGAATCGATTTTGAAATGGGAAAAGTAGCGGAAATATATAAAATTGTTACGGAAATAGAAAAAAACCCCGAAGCTTATGTGAAACGCTTTACTGACAGCGAGAAATACTATAGGGGACTGGCTGAACATACTGCTTTCCGGGAACTGGCACAAAGGCATGAAAAAACCGTCGATGAATATGCGAAAGACCCGGGAGCATTCGCGGAAAACAGACCGGTATTCTCTTTCGGAGATATCCTTGCCGTAATCTTATTTAAGATTATCACAATCGGATTCGGTTCGACGGATAAGCAGAAAGCTCTGGCGGAATATAAAGAAAAGAAGGCGGAATACGATAAAAAAGTTGAAATCTATGAGAACGAATTAGAGGAATTCAATGATGTAAAGCGGCATCTTCACACCGAGGAACTTGATCAGAAAGCGGAAGAAACGCAGAAAGCCAGAGAACGTGCGGAGAATATCCGATATGAGGTGAATTCCATTAAAGCGGATTACATACGACTCCAAAAGAAGGCTGCCGCGAGCAGAGAGTATGATAAGAACCAGCTTAAGCTTTTGGATGAATATCATTCCAAAACGGAAGTCATTATGGAGGGTATTGCCGATATTAACAAAAAAGGCAGAATTACGCAGGATAACATTTTTGCCCAGAAATGGCTTTTAAAGAAAAATGTGGAAGGCCTGGATCCGGCACATACGGATATTTCCGACATGAATAACCTTGCATCGTATGTTGTATGCGCCATGGCGGAAAAGAAAATTTACGAAAACTACATTTCCAATCCCGACTATGCGGAAGGTCAGATGAACCGTAGTCTGCTTGAGCCGATTAATAACGGCGTGGCAACTGAAACGATGCTGAAGAATCCGGCTTTTGTACAAACCTATCGGGAATTCCTGGAAAGCGGAAAGACAATTATGCCGGATGATTTCGTGAATTCGGTAGAAGAAAAGCTGAGAGAACAGCTTGCCAAAGCATCGGATCCGCTTGAAAAACTGAATGGGGAACGTGCTTACATGGAAGAAAAATTCGGTCGTCAGCCTGTTTCCAAAGAGGTGCTTCCGGATATCGCAAGATATATGTATCTGATGACGGAAATCGAGAAATGTCAGCAGGAGAAGGCCTCGGGGAAAGTGTTCGATGTGAAAGACACCAAATATGCAAACGGTGTTGTTGAAGCTCTGCATGCAAATCCCGGTCAGGTGGAGTTTAAGAAACTGGTGAGAGGCCGGGGCGGTGACCAGTGGGTGAATC
>CADCOL010000210.1 GCA_902803015.1 uncultured Lachnospiraceae bacterium
GAAATTACAAATGCCGCACACAGGAAAAGAACCAGAAGCATCCTTCTTGAAATTCTGGTAGGGAAGAATTTCTTTGCGGGATAATTCCGGATATGACGAATCGTATCGTCTTTTACTATAGTACTGCATACATCCTCTTTGCCTGCAAGATCAAGCGAAGTGGTAACTCTCTCCTTTAAACCGGTGGAGTCCACTCTGAAAGCCGTTTCCTTAATGCCCGGGAAGAAACGGATGGAAAACAGACTTCCCGCAATCAGCACTACCAGAAACGCGCCGAATCCCCAAAGCAATGCACCGTAGAACGGAACAAAAAGCGCTATGGTATTCAGGATTCCCCAAACGGCAAGTCCTGCTGCCATCGCAGCCAGAAACCATTTAAAGAAGGTCTGAACGCAGATTCTTTTTCTGACACTTTTTACGAATTGAAGAATTAATTTGTCCTTACTCATAATGTTACCTCACTGGAACGATTAAACATCCTGTGTATTCATGACTGACGGCTGTTCCGGGGCCGGAGCCATAATATCCTGCACTTCGGTTTGTACGGTAGCGGCCTGCGCCTGTACAAACGGTGCAGGTGCCATTTCCTGTACTGCCTGCTGCGCCATCGGCGGCGCGGTTTCCGCCATCTGCGGTCTTTCATATGTCATTTGCGGTTGTACAGCCTGCGGTTGTACCACCTGCGGCTCACCTGGCTGCACGGGCTGCATCGGCGTCGGAGTGCCCTCCTGCATCATCTGAGGCGCCTGCATTGGTTGTCCGTCCGGCGTCTGCATCGGAGGTGCCTGCATCGGCTGTCCGTCCGGTGTCATCATCGGAGCCGCTCCCGCTGCTCCCGTTGAAGGAAGAAGCATCGCATCGAGCGCCGGATCATCCTGCACGCCGACGCGTTTCATATTCTGACGTTCAAACTGACGCTCTCTCTTCTTTGTATTTTTCACGGGATTTAAACATACCCCCGCAAGTCTCAATAATCCAAATACGATTCCGCCCTGCAGAATAAGACTGAGCGGTGTCCACAAAGTCATCAGGATATTACCCTTTTGAATATAATTCATATCCACAATGGTACGCATTCCCTGGAATGTTACATCATCGATTTCCACACCGAGAAACGAACCGATGCAATCGAAGATGGTTACCACCGGATTGAACAACAGCAGGAATATCGCAATATCCAGATGGAATTCCGGAATATTCTGAATTGCGGTTCCGGAATAGGAAAAGTTCTGATAATAATAATTGCTGATGGCTTCGTTAATCAGTTCTCCGATTCCGTAAACGATTCCGTAACCGATGAAAGTACCGATAACCAGCATTCCCAGAATCACATAGGAAAGAATTACTGCAAATACCGTCTTTTTGGTCAGGGAGGAGAAGAAAACTCCGAACGCCGCAATATAGGCAATTTCCAGAATCTCTACCACAACCAGACCGAATAACTGAATCAGACTCAAACCGCCGTAGATAAATACCAGTGCCAAAAACGGCATCGTGGAAACAATCAGCAGTATTCCGAGTGTAACGCAGGATAAATACTTACCCATAACGATTTCAAACGGTGTCATTCTGGTAGTCAGTAAAACATCCAGTGTCTGTCTTTCCTTTTCACCGGATATGGTATTCGCCGTCAGTGCCGGCATCATGGTAAACAGAACGGCTGCTTCCGTTGAAATAAGTGTAATCAGCATGTAAACCAGAGAACGATAATCGATTCTTTCTCCGGAAAGTCCTGCCACCGTCATGTATAACATGAAACCGGAGGCGATGGATGCAATCACTCCGTTAAAAATCAACATCAGAATCAGCACCTTCGGGCGCTTGATGTCTATGGACATATCTTTAAACAATACCGCATTCTTTGCGAACGGGTTTTTCTTTGTAATACTGCTCATCTTCTGACGCCTCCCTGCTGCTGGTTACGAGCGGCCTGACCGCGGTTAACGATCTGCATAAACAATGCTTCCAGGCTTCCTTCCTGTCTGGTAAAGGAAAGAATCGGAATTCCCTCCCTTACAAGCGCGGTCAGAAGTCCCGCTTCGTCCTGCTTGTTTCCGGTAAATACAACCTCAATGATATTGGCACGGGCGGATAGATGCTGTACGTTGGGATTCTCCTGAAGAACCCGGAATGCCGCATCTATGGCATGCTCTTCCACAACGATAATAATCGGGCTCTGCATCGCTGCAGCTCTGTGAATTTCATCGATGGTTCCCTTTAACATCATCTGTCCGTGATCGATAATTCCGATGGTCGTACACATTTCGGAAAGCTCGGGTAAAATATGCGAACTGATAATAATCGTTTTTCCCATGGAGGAAAGATTCTTAAGAATCTCCTTTAATTCATATCTTGCTCTGGGATCAAGCCCGCTGGCCGGCTCATCAAGGAAAAGAATATCCGGGTTATGTACCAGTGCTCTGGCTAGGCAAAGTCTTTGCTTCATACCTCGGGAAAGTCCGTTTACATCCGTATCCAGTTTATGATCAAGTTTCACAAGTCTTAACAAATCCAGGCAGAGATTATCCGCATCCTCTCCGATTAGTCCGTAAGCCGATGCGAAAAACTGCATATACTCCATCGTCGTAAAGGAATTGTATACGCCGAAAAAGTCCGGAACATATCCAACCTTATTGCTTAACTGTCTGTGATGGGAAAGCATCTTCTGTCCGTCGATGAACACTTCTCCGGAATCCGCGCCCAAAAGACCCACACAAATACGCATGGTAGTGGTTTTTCCGGCACCGTTGGCGCCGACGAATCCGAACAGTTCTCCGTCTCCCACCGTCAGGTTTAAGTTACGCAATGCGTAGAACTTACCGTATCGTTTGTTTAGATTCTTTATTTCCAGCATTGGACTGTCTCCTTAGTTCTTCTTCTCGTTCATCTGTGAAAGCGTAACTTTCTGCACGACGGCTTCCGTACGCTCATTTCTGTATTTCTTCGTAAACTGGATATCCTTACAGCAGGAGTTCTTGGGGAATCCGATGATGTACATGGTATACATTTCGTCCGCTTCGGGATCCAGCGTTCCGGTATAATTATAGTTCTGCGTGTTGTTTACACGGTCTTTAATGTCATCTCTCGCATTATAGTACAGATAATCCGCAAGTGCTTCTCTGTTCGTATACTGTACAAATTTATCCGAAAGGCTTCCGAACAGGAATCCCAGCAGAATATGTTTGTCCGCCGATGTAAATACGACTTCGCTGTTGGAATATCCGAGGTTCTCGCCGTATTTCCATTTTACGGATCCTACGTCGAAAGTATCGCCCGCTTTCATGTCACCGATGCGAAGCACAACACTGTCGCTGTAATTCGACTGGCCCGAATAAGGTGTCTTTGCCGCTACAACAAATACGTTTTCAAGATCCTGGCCGGTTTCGTTGTGAATGACGCATTTTTCCGCATTCGTTTCATTTGCGTAAATGCCTTTGTTTACATCCACCGTAAATGTCTTCTCGGAAGGATAAATGCTTTCAAGAAGGAAGCGGTCGGAACTTAATGCCACATTTCCGGAGAAACGAACCGTTTCATCATCAACACCCTCACGGAACGCAACACGGTATGAATTGGAATCCACGCTTGCGTTACTGCTGAAGTAGGATTGAATTTCACGAATCAGTTCCAGATTATACATCTTGGAGAAGCTGACTTCACAGGTACGGTTCGAAGGTGTCGTTACCGCTACATAGTTTTTCTCGTTTGCCGCAGGTTTCTGAAGTTCCAGAACCGTCATTGCATTCACACGCGGACGGATGACTCTGGTAGAGAATCCGATGCAGTAAATAAGCACTGCCAGAATAACGGAAAGAATCGGATACCAGATCCACAAACGGAATGTCTTTTTCTTCTTCTTGTTCACAAGATAAAGAACCAGAATCGCTACCAGATATCCGATAATCGGAATCGCGTAGAAAAGTGTCGGCGGAACCGGTGCACTTGCCGCGCTGTCCAAAAGATCATCCAGTCTGTAACCCGTAGCGGAACTGGAATAATTGTAACTCATATAGGAATTCTGCTGATTCTTGTAATTCTCATCCACTTTGGGCAGGGTATATTTCCAAAGAACCCAGTACAGAATCTCCGATGCATTGGAGTAGTTCGGAATCGGATTCATGGTAAAATCGATGCCGTACAAAGCAATGTGTCCCGCACCTCTGTCGATGATATAACCCAGTGTGTAGTCGCCTCCGGGAGCATCGCCGTAGATTGTTTCCGATTCATCCTCCGTTTCCATCTCAAGAACATCCGCGGATGCAGTCGGGAAATTGTACTCTACCGGATCGGGGTCCTGAAGCCCGTATGCATAAAGATAAACTTTATCGATACAATAATCGTAATAATACTGTTCCAGATAATACGGTACGGTGCCGTTTTCGAGCTCATCCTCGTAAACTCCGTATTCATACATAAAGTCTTCAAGGCAGAGCTCATCGACATCCTCACGATAGTTGTAAAACAACTCATCGTAATACTGCATGAATTCTTCGTTATTTCTCGGATCCGTATCATCCTGCTTACCTGAGCCGTAAGTCTGGTAAAGCGGCGCATAATACGGCAATCCGAAACTTGTGGTATAGCGGGTCATCTTCTGCGGAGTAACATTCAAAACATTTCCTTTGATTTTGGAAAGTGTCTTGGAGGAGTTTGAACCGGTTCCGATGATCAAAAGACCGCCGCGGTTTACCCACATGTTAAGCGCTTCAATCTGTTTATCCGTAAGAAGATCCGTACTGAAGTTGGAAATTACAATCACTTCAAGCATATCCAGACCGTTTACGCTTTCAGGGAATGTGTCCGCCGTCAGTTCCATTAAATTCGTCTTAAATGTTTCACTTGCATAAAACTCAACATTATCCATGTAGCCGAGTGCGGAATAGTCATCGCTTAAAATTCCGACATCGATTTTCTTTGCTGCGACAGAGTCGACATTTAAGCGGTCCTCTCTCGTCCAGACCACCTTACCCTTTTTGTCTACGACACGGACACGCATTTTTCCGTAGTTATCCAGCACCTTGGCATAAAATGTTACGGTCTTCTTCTCGCCTCTTCCGATGCTGATATCCGATTCATACATGATGTTGTAATTTACTTTGTTGGGAACAATCAGCTGCAATCTGCCGGAAAAATCATTGCTTAAATTTTCCACCGTAACGGTAAAAGGGACATAGTGTCCCATTTCCGCTTTGTTGTCAAAGCCGACCTTGATCTCTGCGTTGAATTTATCCGCATCCGCCTTTGCAGGAAACGACGGGAGTAATGTCATAAGTGCCAACATTGCCCCCATCAGGATAATACCGATGCGTTTCCAAGTTTTTTTCATTTCTTCCGTCTCCTGTTATTCCAATTTTTCAAGAAGAATAATTCCGTCTTCGATTGCTACGATTTTATAAAGTCCCTCGTCCGCGTCCACCAGACTGTCGTCCGATACTTTTAATACAAATGCTTCCACGCTGACATTTCCGTCCTCGTCCTTTAACAGATCCACGTCATCGGAAATCTGTACAAAAACTTCGTCGGAGTCCTTGTATACTTCCAGAATTCTTCCGTATACAATGTCCGCCCCTTCCGATTCCCCGCCGGCAGGTGCACTATAGTGTTGTTTACTGTCTTGCTTTGCTCCCTGCGTTTTCTCACGGGGATCTGCAGTAATATCGTTCCTGTCTTCAGGACGTCCTTCCGCGTCTTCCGTTGCTTCCGGTTCGGCATTCTCTGCCTCGGGTACTGCCCCGGCTTCCGCCGTAAAACCATCCGTTATTCCGTTTACTTCAAGGCTCAGGCTCTTTGCTGTTTCTGCCTGTGTTGACGCATTTTTGCTGCTGTGGGTAAGTAAAATTACCGGCAGTACCAAAACCGCAATCATCGCAACCGCCGCAAGCGCTCCGGCCCAGGGCAGAATTACCGCGATTACCGGTTTTTTCCGTTTGGGCTTCGCTTCGGGCTTAGCCCCGGCTTTTACCTCAGGCTTGTCCGTGGTTTGCGCAGGCGTTGTTTGTGCCGGTGTGCTTTCTGCGGGATGTACTTCTTTTTCCGGAAGGGATTTCTCAATCCTTGCCCATAAATCAGGTACTTCCCCTGCGACCATCTGCTTATATTCATTTTCCAGATTCTTACTCATAACCGTACCTCCGAAGTTTCATAAGGGCGTTTTTATAGCGCCAGGTGACGGTACCGAGTGGCGTGTTTAATGCATCCGCTATTTCCTGGAAGGTCATGTCGGAGAGAATTTTCATACTCACCACAACCCGTTCTGCCTCTTTTAAGGAATTTAAGGCTTCCTGTAAGCCCACATCGGAAATCACTTCCTCTTCCACCTGTGAAGTAACATCCTCTTCCTCCGGCAGTTCTTCCGTTAATACTTCCCTCTTGTTCTTTCTTAAGAAGTCCAATGCCATATTTCTTGCCACGGTAGCCAGATAAGCTTTGTGTCCGTTTGACTGCGGTTTGTACTGATCCGCAATCTCCCAAAGCTTGATGAAAAACTCGCTGGTGATATCTTCGGCATTCTCTTTGGAGTTCACAATTCCGTATACAATTGTGTAAATGTAGGAAAGATAGGCTGTATAAATATCTTTCAGCCCTTCTTTGTCACCGCTTTTTATGCGGGCCATACATTCGTTAAATTCCTCTTGTGTCACAAAGATTCCTTTCCGAGTCTTCAACTAAGATACGTTTATGAATTGCTCTTTTTATGGATTATTTTGCAATTTCCCTGATTTCTTTTAATTCTTCGACCGTAAAATCATAGTCGGTATTGCAGAAGGCACAATGTAACTGTACATTTTTCCCTTCTTCTATCATGGAATCCAGTTCTTTCCCGCCGATGCTGATCAGCGCTTTCTTTACGCGCTCCTTGCTGCAGTTGCAGGAAAACTTCGGTTCTGCGAAGTCCACGATTTCCGGATCCATTCCCTTTGCAATGATTTCAATCAGATCCTCGGGTGTTTTTCCTTCATCCAGAAGACCCGTCACGCTTTTGATACTGCTTAAATTCTCTTCCAGTTTTGTAATGACCTCGTCATCCGCAAAAGGAAGAAGCTGAACGATAAAGCCGCCTGCTCTTTTTACGGACAAATCCCTGTCCACCAAAACTCCCAGTCCGACACTTGAAGGGACCTGTTCGGAGTTTGCGAAATAGTAAGTAAGATCCTCCGCAATTTCACCGCTGACAATCGGAGTCTGCCCGGCATACGGTTCTTTTAGTCCCATGTCCCGGATGATGTCCAGATGTCCTGCTCCGACGGCGCCCGCAACATCGAGCTTTCCGACTGCATTCAGGGGAAGATCCACCCCGGGATTTCCGACATAGCCTTTTACCGTGGCTTTCGAATCCGCCGTTACGGTAATTCCCCGAAGCGGTCCGTCTCCGCAAACACGGATGGTCAGAAGGTCATCCTCGCCTTTCAACATCGTCCCCATCATAACCGCTGCCGTCATCGTGCGTCCCAAAGCCGCAGTGGCAACCGGCATGGTCTGATGCCTGCTTCTGGCTGTTTCGGTAAGTATTTTTGTATCGGCGGCAAAAATACGAATCGAGGCATTCGCCGCCGTCGCTCTGACGATTTTATCCATATACTGTCTTATTTCTTTCCTCTCGCAAGCTCCGGCTTCAATGCCGTCTTGCCGCGTTCTCTTGCCATAACGTAAATGCGTTCGCTGTTTCTCCGGACAGGACCGTAGTCTTCGGCATCGCATATTTTCAAAAGATCCATTCCCGAACGTTTTATCAGTTGTTTGATTTCCGTAATTCCATATCCGCGCTGGTAATGAATCTCTTCACTCTTTTTGTATGTATCGCCGTCTTTTAAAAACAGTGTCAGCGCATATTCGTTGATTTTCGAATCGTTATCGAAATAGTTTTCCCAAATGTAACTGCAATCCTCGAGATTCTCCCCGAATACCGATTCCCCCGCAACGTCACGGAAGAAATGAACGGTTTTCAGATCAAAAATAAAGATTCCCTTCGGATCGAGATAGTTGTTTACCAGTTTTAACGTGGTCAGAAAGTCTTCGGAATCCGTTAAATAATTCATCGAATCGCAGACACTTACGATGGCGCGCACCGTCCCGTATAATTCGAATTCCCGCATGTCCTGGTTTAAGTAAAGGATTCCTTCATGTTCTGCGGCGGTTGCAATCTGCAGCATTTCCGTGGATACATCAACGCCGATCATGTCATATCCGCGCTTTTGTAACCTTCTTGTCATTTCACCGGTACCGCAACCAAGGTCCAAAACCAGCCCGTCCCGTATTCCGTTCTTTTTCAGGGTGCGAACCAGGAATTTCTCCCATGTATCATACGGGGTGTCCTGCATAATGTGCGAATAAACTGTTGCAAAATCCGTGTAGGCTTCCATTAAACCCTCACTTTTTCCGGTCATTTTTTGCCTAAAATAAGTAAAAAGGAACACCTGCACAATTGTGAATTGTGCCTGTGCTCCGGTTCAAACATTTTAAAAGAAGGTAAATACTCCCGGCAATGCATATGTCAGGATTGACATGATGGTAATGGCCATCGCAAGTCCGATTAACTCTGCCAAAACCGCTTTCTTGATGTCCATCTCAAGCAGTGCCGCAATTAAGGATCCCATCCATGCCCCCGTTCCCGGAAGCGGGATTCCTACAAAGAGAATCAATGCCACGAACTCGCCGTTTTTAAACTTATCGCTTTTCTTCATGGCACGATTTTCGAAGAATTCGGCGATTTTTCCGAGTCCTTTAAACTTCTTCATCCATTTGAAAATCTGTTTAATAAACAGAAGGATGAACGGAATCGGAATAATATTGCCCAATACGCAAAAGATAACAGATTGTATGTAGGGCAAATCCAGAATTCTCGCTACGATCATTCCGCCTCTTAACTCCAAAAGCGGTACCATGGAAATAAACATGACCGCCAATTGCGGCGGAATGTGTCCGCCCGTCACATGGGCAAACCATTCGGCTACTTCTCTCATTGCTGCTCCTTATAAAAGTATCCCCGTTTCACACAGAGTTTATTATAACATACTTACCTATATAAAAGCAAATGCGGGAAATGTGGGAGAAAACCCGCATTTCCCGCGCCTTTTTAAAGAATCTTTACCAGCTCGTCAATCATTCGATTCATTTCCTCATCGGTCCCGATGGAAATTCGAAGATAATTGTTAATTCTCGGCTTGTCAAAATGTCTTACGATAATGCCTTTCTCCCTAAGAGCAAGCATAATCTCTTTGGCATCCTTGTTCGGATGCGTTGCAAAGATAAAATTGGACTTGCTGTCCGCAAATCGGAATCCGAGGGATTTCAGTTTCAGCTTCGTGCTTTCTCTGGTTGCAATAACCTTTTTAAGATTCTCCCGGAAATAGGTTTCGTCCTTTAAAGATTCCACCGCAAGCACCAAAGACGGCTGGTTCATCGTATAGGAATTAACCGAAAACTTAACATCCTTTAAGTATTTGATTAATTTGGCATCCCCAAATGCCATGCCGATCCGGAGTCCCGCAAGGGATCTCGATTTGGAGAATGTCTGAACCACCAGAAGGTTGTCGTATTTTTGAATTAACGGAAGCGCGGACTGCGCGCCGAAATCCACATATGCTTCATCCACAATTACCACCGTATCGCGGTGTTTGGATACAAAAGCATCAATCCAGTCAAGGCCTCTCGCCACACCGGTCGGTGCATTCGGGTTGGCAATCACGATTCCGCCGTTTTCCCTGTCATAATCCTCTGCTTGTATTTCAAAATCGTCGTCCAGCGGAATCTGAACATAAGGAATTCTGTACACCTCCGCCCATACATCATAGAAAGAATA
>CADCOL010000211.1 GCA_902803015.1 uncultured Lachnospiraceae bacterium
CTGTCATAGTATCCGTTTTCTTCCGGACATGAATTTTTAAACCGGATGCTTCCGGATGCGGCGTCAAGAATGTAGTATTCGGAAAAGGTACAAAGAAGCACACAACCGGCATCTTCGTCTTCCTGGATGGAACGTATGGGAGAGCCGGGTTTTGCTTCATACAAAAGATTTCCTTCATAATCGAAACAGCAGAAGCGGTCCGTGTAGGAGATATATACCTTGTCTTTTCCGGCAGTGCAGGCATATACATTCTTTGCGTCTCCCTCTTCGGGGATTTTTTCAAAAAGAATCTCCCAGTCGGATGTATCAAAAACGCGGACGGTACGTGTGGAATCCACGGTGGTAAGCCTTGTTTCGTCCGGACTTAACACCTTTTGCAGGATGCTTCCGTTGTGGGAAAGAATGCGGTCGTAATCCGCAATCGATCCGTCCTCGTAAGCGTATAAAGAACATGCAAGGGCATATTCCGCCTCGGATACATAGGGGCGTGGATTATTCTCGCGGGGGAGACCCTCGGAGGCTACCAGAACGGCATCTTCACGGTTTCCGTTTTCCAAAAGGTCCAAAGCTTCCCTTGCGTAGAATTTGGACTGGTTAATCTGTGTTGCGAGAAGCTGATCGTGATAATCATCCGCCAGACGGGAAGTTTCTTCCATCAGCTCCTTTCGTTCTTCGGCGAGCTTACGCATGTTGGCCGCAACCGCAGCATTGTATGCGGAAAAGATGGCACCGAATGTCACCAGCACGGCAGCAGCGCCTGCAATGATGAACATGGTCTGACGAATTTTATGATCGCGGTGTCTTTGCTTTAAGTCGTCGAAACTGCAGCCGATTAAGGCAGCGGCAAGGCGCAGGAATTCGATTTTAAACTTGTTGTTCCGTTCCTTTGCGTCGCGCCCGCGTACATCGGCAGCGAGCGGTTCCACGGGTTTGCCGTTATCATCCACCAAAAGTGCTTTGGGGAAGCTTTCGTTCGGCTCACCTTCGATTAAAACCGCAAGGATACGTTCCCGTCCGTGCAGTTTGATAAAGGTATCGATTTCCTTTTGTACCCAGACGGATTCCGGGGTTCTCGGAGAACAGATTACCACCAGGTATACGGAGTGCTTTAAAGCCTCTTCGATTTTACCGTCCAGGTCGCTTCCGACCATCAGTTCTTCCTGGTCACGGAACACACGGTTGATCCGCTTCATACCGGTCCGTTTCTGGACGGCCTTCGGAATATGATAATTTTCAAGTGTTTTGTGGATTTTCTTCGCAATCTCCAGATCTAACGGAGCGTGTTTATAGCTGATAAAAGCATCGTATTTCATGGCAAATTTCCCCTTTACAAATTTCTGCCCATACATAATCAATATACCAAATATTCGGACATTTCACAACAAACTATAAACTTGAAGAAAAGGGCATTTTGTATTATGATAAACGAGGGTTTTTATGAACTCTTTAGACTAAGGAGGGTATGGCTATGAAACGAATCGGAATGCTGACAAGCGGTGGGGACTGCCAGGCATTAAACGCGGCAATGCGCGGCGTGGTAAAGACGCTTGTTCATAATGAAGAAGAAGTGGAAATCTACGGATTTCTGGACGGATACAGGGGTCTGATTTACGGGGATTACCGGATGTTAACCGGCAAGGATTTTTCCGGTATTCTGACCAAAGGCGGCACAATTCTCGGAACCAGCCGCACCCCGTTTAAAACGATCAAGGACCCGGATGAGAATGGCTTAAACAAAGTGGAAGCCATGAAACACAATTATTACAAGCTGAACTTAGACTGCCTTGTAATTCTCGGAGGAAACGGAACACATAAGACCGCGAACCTGTTAAGGGAAGAGGGATTGAATGTGGTAACGCTTCCGAAAACCATTGACAATGATTTGTACGGAACCGATATGACCTTCGGTTTCCAGAGTGCGGTGGACATTGCAACGAACTGTATCGACTGCATCCATACCACGGCGGCTTCCCACAGCAGAGTGTTTATCGTGGAAGTAATGGGACACAAGGTCGGATGGCTTACCTTAAATGCCGGTATGGCATCCGGTGCGGACATCATCCTGATTCCGGAAATTCCGTACGACATTAAAGAGATTGTTGCGGCTGTGGAAAAAAGAAAGAAAAACAGCCATTTTACCATTATTGCGGTTGCGGAAGGTGCAATTTCCAAGGAAGACGCAAAGCTTTCCAAGAAGGAATATGCAAAGAAATTAAAAGACAGTCCGTATCCGAGCGTTTCCTACGAACTGGCGGACAAGATTTCCAAGCTGACCGGTCAGGAAGTGCGCGTAACAGTTCCCGGACATACGCAGCGTGGCGGAAGCCCCTGCCCGTATGACCGCGTATTTGCATCCCGCCTGGGATCCGAGGCTGCAAACCTGATTCTGAAAGGCGAATACGGATTCATGGTCGGATACAAAGACCGTGAGATTGTCAAAGTTCCGCTTGAAGAAGTGGCAGGCAAGTTAAAATGCGTATCCCCCGATGCAAGGATTGTAAAGGAAGCAAAAATGCTCGGCATCTGCTTCGGTGACGGTAAATAATTGGAGTAGTTTATGTCATATGTAGCACTGTATCGTAAGTTTCGGCCTGCTGTTTTTTCGGATGTAAAAGGGCAGGATGCGATTGTTACGACACTGAAGAACCAAATAAAGAGCGAACGCATCGGACATGCGTATCTGTTCTGCGGAACGCGCGGTACGGGTAAAACGACCGTCGCGAAAATTCTTGCCAAGGCTGTGAACTGTGAGAACCCGAAGGACGGAGAACCCTGTGGCGAATGTGCCATGTGCAGGGCAATTGCATCGGGTAGCGCGGTAAACGTGGTGGAAATGGATGCCGCATCCAACAACGGTGTGGATGATGTCAGACAGATTATAGACGAAGTTTCGTATGCACCGTCGGAAGGCAGGTACAAAGTATATATCATCGATGAGGTGCATATGCTTTCCACGGCAGCGTTCAACGCAATCCTGAAAACACTGGAAGAGCCGCCGTCATATGTGATTTTTATTTTGGCGACTACGGAAGCGCATAAGATTCCGATTACCATTTTATCGAGATGTCAGCGCTACGATTTTAAACGCATTTCCGTGCAGACCATTATGGACAGAATGCAGGAACTGATTACCGCGGAAGGTGCGGATGTGGAAGAAGAAGCGCTCCGCTATATTGCCAAGGAAGCGGACGGATCCATGCGAGATGCTTTAAGCCTTCTGGACCGGAGCATTGCATTTCATTACGGAGAGAAGCTGACATACGACAAAACCCTGGATGTCCTCGGGGCGGTGGATGATGAGATTTTTGAAAGACTTCTCTCGGCAGTTTGCGAAAGAAAGGTTTACGAGGCAGAGAACCTGATTCGTGATGTGGTGACGCAGGGCAGGGATTTGTCCCAGTTCGTCGGCGATTTTATGTGGTTTTTGCGAAATGTTTTGATGGTAAAAACCGCGCCCGATACCACTCCGGAGGATCTTGAAATAACCAAAGAGCATCTGGAACGGCTGAAGGCTTCGGCAGCAGGTGTGGATATTCAGGGAATCATGCGGTACATCCGAATCCTGTCCAATCTGGGAGCCGAGATGAAATACTCGGATCAGAAACGGATTCTTTTGGAAGTGGCCATTATCCGTATGTGCAAACCGCAGATGGAAACGGATACGGATTCTCTGGCGGAGCGGATTCGCGACCTGGAGAAAAATTATACTACGGCGCAGGTGATTCCGTTAAGCGCGGGTGCGGTGCCGATGGTGAATATGGCGCAACC
>CADCOL010000212.1 GCA_902803015.1 uncultured Lachnospiraceae bacterium
GCCATGCATTCGATTTATCAGCTTTCCGAGGAAAGCTGTCTCTATGCGGTTTTAAAATTCAGTGCGGACCGCATTCGTCTGCACGGGGATTATCTGCCCCGTATCGGTACACTTTTCCAGAATCCCGCGATGAGCGTTCATTTGCCGGTTTATTTTCCGAAGGATGCCGTGCCGGGTTTTGACTGCGGTGCCTTTGCGGATAAATGTATCGAAGAAATGAAGGACCGTAAATACGGTTACGATTCGATTCTGTATGCAGAAATATCGGCATTTCTGGTAGAGCTTCTTCGTTACTGGCATGAAAACGGATATGATGAGGAATTAAAGCCCTTTGACAATACGGGCGAGTATTCCATTCACAATATTATTCTCTATATCGGCGAGCACATCGGCGAGAATCTGAGTGTAAACGATCTGGCCGAGATGTGTCACATGAGTTATTCGTATTTTGCAAAGACCTTCCATAAGCTTTATGGGCAGTCCTGCAAGGAATACATGGAGTTTCTGCGTCTGACAAAGGCCGAAAAACTGTTGCTTTTTACCGATTACGATTTGAATTACATTTCCGAGGAGACAGGATTCTCGGATTGCAGCCATTTTATTCGCGTCTTTAAGAAAAAATATGAGATGACGCCGAAACAGTACAGGAAGGTTAACCGTTAATGCAGCTTAGTGCGAAGGCAAAACGAATCATCTGGATTGTAGGAAGCATTGCCGTGGTATTGCTTGCGGCTTTGCTTGTGATTGTTTTGCGCTACGGCGCCACGAAGAAGGCAAAGGAAAGCGCTCAGGAGCCGATTGATTTTAACATTCTGGCGCTGGAAAAAATGGAACTGAAACCGTTTGACGAAGCGGATCCGGTGCTGGATGCGGATCGGATGGAAGAATACGACTACACGGTTTTGGAAGTGTGGGTGCCGGAGTCGCCGGACTGCGTGCGCTATATGAGCGAGATGAACATGTTTGCGGAGGAATGCCTGCACCGTGACGATGAGATGTATGCGAACGTGGTGGGGGTATGCTTAAACTGCTATGACAAAAACGGAAATCTGAGCAGTGCTGCCGTAGAAAAAGCGGCAAAAATTGCACAGGACGAAGATGTGTTGTATCATCAGTATGCGGCGGATTTCCAAACGGAAAAAGTGCTGGAAAAACTTGTGTCGAAGAAGTATCCGGCGGTGATTTTCTTAAACCGCAACGGCGAGATTGTACGCATTGTCAGCAATAAAACGGGCAAGGAGCTTTGCGACTGTCTGGATGAGCTGGTGGATATATATGTGAAAGAGAAAAAACGAAAAGAAAAAGAAGAACGGAAAGAACCGAAGAAGGAGTAGAACATGCCTGTATTTGATTTTAAAAACGAACCGGTGGACAAGAAGGATGCGGTGTGCACGTATGAAGCATTTGATTCCGTAAACGATGCGCCCGATGCCGAACATCCGCTGATGGTGCTCGATAACAGTGCCAGGGAGTGGAAGCATCATTCCACGGGATTCTTTACCAATCCGAACAAGCGCACTTCTTTCGAATTCGAGGAAGAGGGCGGCGTGGTCAGCGCGGATATTCTTAAGATTGATTCGAGATTCGTACATCTCTTAAAATGGCTCGGCGAGAACCGCATCAAGGTGCGCCTTTCGGGACGAAATACCGCGGAAGGATATGCGGTGTATAAAATCCGCGAGCAGGCATTCGGCGGTGGCACGAAGCTGTCTTCCGAGGACGGATTCCTGCAGTTTATGATTGAACGCCTTTTGCAGAGCAACCCGCCCGTACATCGTGACGACGAGGAAGACGAAATCGATGAAAACGGCGATGATATGAAGATTACGAGTATCCAGAGCATCACCGATTTCTTAACCTGCGCAGGCGATACGTTGCCGGAAAACATCGGTCTGTGGGCAAGAAGAAACCTTGCGGTGGCAAGGTCGCACGAGGTGTCCCCCGAGGAACGCCGTCATGCGCAGAGAGCGCTTTCCACGATGTTGAATATTCAGTGGAAGAGCAATTATTTTGAATCCATCGATCCGGTGGAAGCAAGAAGAATTCTGGACGAAGAGCTTTACGGCATGGAAAGCGTAAAGCAGCGTATTATCGAGACGGTTATTCAGATTAACCGTACGCATACCCTGCCGGCTTACGGACTTTTAATCGTAGGCCCTGCTGGAACCGGGAAATCCCAGGTGGCATACGCGGTTGCAAGAATTCTGAAACTTCCCTGGACGACACTCGACATGAGCTCGATTAACGATCCCGAGCAGCTGACCGGTTCTTCGCGTGTGTATGCGAATGCAAAGCCCGGTGTCATCATGGAAGCATTTGCGAATTCCGGTCAGTCCAATCTGGTATTCATTATCAACGAGCTGGACAAAGCGAATGCGGGCAAGGGTAACGGAAACCCTGCGGACGTGCTTCTGACGTTGCTTGACAACCTCGGATTTACGGATAACTACATGGAATGTATGATTCCGACCTTCGGTGTTTATCCGATTGCGACGGCAAACGACAAGTCGATGATTTCGGCGCCTTTGATGTCGCGTTTTGCGGTCATTGAACTGCCGGATTATTCGCCGGAAGAGAAGCAGATTATTTTCTCGCGCTTCGCCCTGCCGAAGATTTTAAAGCGTATGAGTATGCGTGACGAGGAGTGCGTGGTGACTGAGGACGGCGTGAAGGCTGTTGTGGATCTTTATTCGAATACGACCGGTATCCGCGACCTTGAGCAGGCGGCGGAACATATCGCGGCGAATGCGCTTTACCGCATTGAGGTCGACGGCGTGAAGGAAGTGGTCTATGACGAGACTGCAGTCCGGGAACTGCTGAGCGCGAAATAAAGTACCGCGAAGAAACCGGGCGGTGCTTTCGTCGTTTCGGATTTAGGGAGATTATCATGCAGGAAGATACACAGACAATAGACAGTGCTATACAGGAAAGCAACCAGACTGCACAAAGCGCAACCGCGCCGGAGAGTCCGGCTGCGGAAACGCCGACGGAGACAGCAACGGTAGTCAAAAAGAAGCAAAAATGGCTCGTACCGGTAATCATCGGGGGAATCGTAGCGCTCATTGTGGCGATTTTTGCCGCAGTGATTGTAGCGGCGGTGATTTCCGTGACCGCACCGAAGAGAAAACTGCAAAAGCAGCTGGATCTGGGACAGAAATACTTAACGGAAATGGATTACGAGAACGCGATTCTTGCGTATCAAGCAGCCATTCAGATGAATCCGAAGGCGGAAGGCGGATATCTGGGCCTTGCCGGCGTCTATGATACGATGGCGGACAATTCCGTTGCGGCGGCTGACCCGAAGGAAGCGGTTGCGTATCTGGAAAAAGCGGTCGATGTTTTAAAGACCGGCGAGGGCGAGACCGGTTCGGATGCCGTAAAGCAGGAACGCGAACGTTTGGAGCAGAAGAAAGAATCCATTGAATATACCATAAGAGAGCAGATGTTCTACAAGGAATGCTACGATTTGCTGATTGCCTACAAGTCGGACATCAACTATTACCATCCGTACCGGAAACAGGATCAGATTCCCATGAGAACGGTGGCTTTCTGTGACATTTACGGGGACGGGCTTCCGGAAATGGTTTATGCAACGGACGTGAGCGAATTTAATAACGGTTACAGTTATGACTGGTACAAGCTTCATATGGTTGCGCTGCAGGACGGACAGCTGAAGGATCTTATCGAGCCGCTTGGATTTGATGAGCCGGTAGCGGGTTCCACGAATTACGTTTTCTTTAAGGAAAGCGGCAATAACCGCCTGCATGCCTTCTGTGAGTTCGGTGATGAGGACTGGTATCAGGAGGTTCTTGCTTATGTCGAAACAGCGGACGGAAAAGGTCTGGAAAGACAAA
>CADCOL010000213.1 GCA_902803015.1 uncultured Lachnospiraceae bacterium
GCCTCCGCCTCTTCCTTGGATGTCTCCGCCAGATTCAGCTTTGAGGTCAGCTCACGATTCTCTTTCTTTAATTGTCGAATCTGTTCCCGTAAAACGAGAACCTCATCTTTTTCGTCCATTTTATGCTGCTTCTTCTTTAGTATTTCTTTATGGTTTTCGCCTGATATTCAGTGCTTATATCGTAATCGTACGGTTTGTGCTCTGGTATACCGGATTGCGGTTCATGCAGTCCTTCGCATAAACGGCGATTTCATAGGTTCCTTTCGGAATCTCGCTTTCGGTAATGTAATTGCAGAATCCCGCCAGCGAAACATTCCCGGTATCCGGAAACGCGCCTTCAAGACTGCTTCGAAGGAAACCCGGCATCGGAAGCGAATACGTTTTTTCCTGTCCTTTCAGAATCAGATAAAAATCATACCGCATGTTATCGATTCCCGGAATCAGCCGGTAACCCTGCAAAACATAGAATTCTTCCCCGTCAATTCGCAGAATGTTTTCCTTCTCCAGGCGGTCAAAATGAATGACCATTCCTCCCACGCACGAGCTGAAATCCTCGTTTGTTTCCCTGGCTTTTTCCTCCGGACTCTTTTTCACAAAACGGTTTTCCACATCAAATCCGAGTTCCGCACCGCCCGCTGTTGCCGCACCTTCATACGGATCCTCGTGGTAAAGTGCCGGGTGTGCTTTATAAAGAATTGCTTTCTCGTTTGAAAGCCTTTCAAGCTTTTCGGCAGACATGTAATCCGCACCGCGGCTTAACGATTCGTAATGACGGAAAATCGCATCCGGTCGCAATACGCAGTTTTTCCCGTCTTCGTATACTTTAAAACAAAGGTCCACGTCATTGTATGCAACCCTTAATTCTTCATTCAGGCCACCCAGCCGTTCATAATCCGCTTTGCGAATCATCAGGCAAGCTCCGGTCACACCGAGGCAGTCATGAATCAGACGGTTTCTTCCGCGTGCGAATACTTCCCGGTCATCTTTCCCGATAAACTTATGCACCGGTCCGTCCACCGCATTGGTGATTCCGACGTGCTGAATAAGCGAGCCGTCGGGATACAGAAGCTTTGCACCTACCGCGCCGACTCCGTCCTGCAGAAGCTGCCCTGCCATACGGGAAATTGCATCTTCGGAAAGCATTTCCATATCATCGTTTAACAAAAGCAGTAATTTATGTTCGGCAAAGGACACGCCGAGATTGTTCATGCGGGAGTAATTGAACTCCTGCGGCTTATACAAATACAGGAAGCCGTCCTCTTTCGACGCTGCTTCGATTCTTGCTTTATTTGCTTCGCTGCTTCCGTTATCGACCACAATAATCTGTTTCGGAATCGAATCTTTCTTCAGTGATTCAAGCAGGCGGAGCAATACATCCGGATTGTCCTTCGAGGGAATCACGACGGAAACTGCAGTACTTTTCGGAATATCATATACGGGATACTTTCTCTTTCGATCCTCTTCGCCGTAATAGGAAGGGATATTTGCCGCTTCCTTAAACTGCAGGTCATAGCCCGCTTCTTTGAGAAGTGTTTCTTTTTGAGCCACGTCACCTTCTGTGCGACACCCTGCCGCTTCTGCCCTTTTATGGTATAAAACCGTCGAAAGGCGAATCACGTTCTCTTTGGAAAAGCTCTTTATATTCCGAAGCAAAAAGGAATACAAATCCTCTCCTTCGCATCCGGAGAGTTCCTTCACACGATTGCTTCGAAAGGCCACAATATTTCCCGGATAATTAACGGAAATCAGAGTTTCCGGCGAAAAGACCGGCTTTAATACAGGATTCTTCCGTCTGGATACGGGAATTCCGGAAGTCTTAAACTCTTCCCACTCTTTTTCGTCCGCAGTAGCTTCATCTTCGTCCGCATACAGCAAAACCGCATCCGGATTTGCATCAAACGCTCTGCATATTTCTTCTTCGGCACCGAACGCGGGAATTCCCGCATTCGAAAGGTAAATCACAACATCCTCGGTCCGATTTGTCCATCCTTCTTCCATCGGAACAACAATACGGCTTAATTTCGATTGTTCCCCGTTTTGTAAAAGAGCACGTCTTTTTTCTTCCTGTTCTTTTGCAAACCGGTCATAAGAATCGGAAAGCTCTTTCAGTCGACTTAAGTATTCTTTTTTCTTCCGCGATAAAAGGACATTCTTTACCGCATCCTTCAGAATGCTCATTCCCGTTTCCTTCTACAGATGTGACAACAGTTCGGCGGAAAGCTCTTCCACACGCAGTGTAATCGTAAGCTTCTTGGTATCCTCTCCGGCCTTCGTCGCTATGCTGTCCGTACGGAAGGAAAAATGAGGATCTTCTCCCGCAAACAGGAATGCATCCGCACCGAGTTTTTTCCCGTTGGTATCCTTCTTCTGGAGTCCCTTTTTCACAACGAAATCCGTAATGTTTTCGCCGTCCGACGTCGCATTCTTGACCATCACAAACGCAGGCACATCGCCCGGATCGATTCTAAGTCTCTTTAATCCCTCCGGAAGAGAAATCGTAAACGTTACGTCCTTACCAAGCTGTTTGCACTCGGTAATATTGTAAGCATTTTCTTCCGAGAATCCTTTTCCGTAATCTTCGTAGATTCGGATATTTCCGGCATTTCCGCCGCATTCTTTTAACATATAATCCAAAGAAAATGCAGCATTTCCGATTGCATGTCTTACTTCACTGAGTGCAAGATGATCGCCCTGCACATCTTTCTGGAACTTCTTTTCACGCTCGATTACCGAATCAAAGTCTTCTTTCAAATCGCACCAGGTCAGTGCAATCTTTCGTTTGGAAGAACCCTGAATGTAGCACCAAACGGCACGTTTAAACAGGTCTTCCGGATTCATGGCTTCGGGATATGTCCATTCGTAATCGATGACATTCCATGTATCCCCGTCCACAATAATGTTTTGGAAAATCAAATCATAATCGCAAACCGGTACATCCGCATGATAGGAAATCTCTTTTTTGTATCGTTCAATCAGTTTCAAAAACTCCTGCTTATCCGCTTTCTCTATCGCGGAATCCAAAAGTTCTTCGAGCGTGATTCCCTGCAAATAATCGAAACGAAGCGTTTTCTCGCCGACGCGTTTGCAGTGGTTGAACTTCAGTCCGGAGCCTTCAAATCTCTTGCTTAAGTCTTCATAGGCCTTTTCCAGGTTCGCAATATGCTCCACGCTTTCGGGATATACCGCGCGCTTGGTTACGTAATAACCTTCCGGATCCGTTCCGATGGTTGTGCAGATTCCGTATTTTTCATCGCGGTCCACGGAGTATTTCACCATTTTTGCCTGAAAAGCCGGTCCCGTAACCACAAAGAACGAATTGGAGAAAAGCGGGAACAGATTGTCTTCAATCAATGTATCGAAGACTCTTCCCTCGTCCATTAAAAGCATGCGGTCGCGGTCGAAATTGCGGATATTATCATGCAGTTCTCCCTTTTTGGGAAGAATGTCTTCCGAAAAAATCGTATGCGGGAATTTGTAATCCGGATAAGGATAATAAAATGTGTACTCCCATAATCCGCAATTATGGAAGACTTCCTGGAGTTTCTCCTTTGAAAACGTCGTGGCAACGCCATCCCCGGGATACCCTTCCAGACCTTCAAAATAGCGTCCTGCATGGTCTTCCCTGCAACCCGCAAAATACTTCAGGCCGAGACGGTTTTCAATGGCAATGCAAAGCCTGCCGCCTCTTCTTAAATGCTTTAACAGAATTCTTAAGAATTCCTCGTAAGGCTCTTCCCCCGAAATATACCCTCTCGCATATTCAAAGACGCCGATTAACATGATGTAATCGTAATCTTTATCCAGGCTGCCTTCGATATCCTTGAAGTTTCCGACTTTAATCGTTACATTGTCGACATCTTTTAA
>CADCOL010000214.1 GCA_902803015.1 uncultured Lachnospiraceae bacterium
ATGGATTCCATGTCGAGGTGGTTGGTCGGTTCGTCCAGGATTAAGCAGTTCGAACCGCTGATCATCATTTTACTTAAAAGACAACGAACTTTCTCACCACCGGAGAGAATGCGGACTTTCTTCACACCGTCCTCGCCCGCAAAGAGCATACGGCCCAGGAAACCGCGCACATACGTGATATCCTTGACGGGAGAGTAGCCCATAAGCCAGTCTGCGATGGTTAAATCGTTATCGAATTCCTTCGTGTTATCCTTCGGGAAGTATGCCAGCGATGTGGTTACGCCCCATTTGTAGGTTCCTTCGTCCGGTTCCATTTCTCCCGCAAGAATCTGGAAGAGTGTGGTCTTCGCGATTTCGTTGCTTCCGACGAATGCAACCTTATCGTCACGATTTAAAATAAAGGAAATGTTATCCAGAACCTTTTCTCCGTTAATTGTCTTGGAGATGCCTTCCACGGTCAGAACCTCGTTACCGATTTCACGGTCGGGTCTGAAATCGATATAGGGATATTTACGGCTCGACGGCTTAATGGTATCGAGCTCGATTTTTTCCAAAGCACGTTTTCTCGAAGTTGCCTGCTTGGACTTGGAAGCGTTCGCGGAGAAGCGGGAGATGAATTCCTGCAGCTCTTTGATTTTTTCTTCTTTCTTACGGTTTGCTTCCTTCATCTGACGAATCAGCAACTGGCTGGATTCATACCAGAAATCGTAGTTGCCGGCATAAAGCTGAATCTTGCCGTAGTCGATGTCCGCGGTATGTGTGCAGACTTTATTTAAGAAATAACGGTCGTGGGAAACCACGATGACGGTGTTCTCAAAGTTGATTAAGAATTCTTCCAGCCATGCGATTGCATCAAGGTCTAAATGGTTGGTCGGCTCGTCGAGTAAAAGGATATCCGGGTTGCCGAAGAGTGCCTTTGCAAGCAGTACCTTTACCTTTAAGTTGCCGTCTAAATCCTTCATCATGGAGTAGTGATACTCGGTATCCACGCCGAGGCCGTTTAACAGGTTTGCGGCATTGGATTCCGCTTCCCATCCGTCCATTTCCGCGAATTCCGCTTCGAGTTCGCTGGCACGGATGCCGTCCTCATCGGAGAAGTCTTCTTTTGCGTAAATCGCATCCTTTTCCTTCATAACCTCGTATAGTCTGGGGTTGCCGAGGATTACCGTATCCATAACGGTGTATTCGTCGTATTTGAAGTGATCCTGCTCCAAAACGGAGAGACGCTGACCGGGCGTAATCGTAATGTCGCCGGTGGTGGTTTCGAGATCTCCGGAGAGAATCTTTAAGAAGGTGGATTTGCCGGCACCGTTTGCACCGATTAAGCCGTAGCAGTTACCTTCCGTGAACTTGATATTTACCTCTTCGAAAAGTGCTTTTTTCCCGAAACGGAGGGATACGTTGTTTGCTGCAATCATGAATCATAATCCTTTCTTTTTTGCTTATTCCCCGTAAAAAGCAGGCCGAAGCCTGCTTTATGTCATTGCTGATTGATTTGAAGGAATCAGTCCTTCAAATCCTGGTTGACCACCTGGTTTCTGCCGTGCTCCTTGCCGTAGTAGAGGCGGTTGTCGGCAAGCTGAATCAGGTCTTCGATACGGTAGCTGATTTCTGCCTGTGCCACGCCGAAGGTCATCGTAACCTTCACGGGCTGGCCCTCAAACATTACCGAGGTGTTCTCTATATTGGACCGCATACGTTCCGCAATCGCGGTAGCGGTCTGAAGACGTCCGTCAATGACGATTAAGATTTCCTCGCCGCCCCAGCGGCATACGAAGTCGCTTTCGCGAAGCTGTGAGGAAATGCTGTCGGCTACGGTAACGAGTACCTTATCGCCGCAGTCGTGTCCGTACACATCGTTTACTTTCTTAAAATGGTCAATGTCGCAAAGAATAACGGAGAATGGATGTCCGTCCTTCTTTAAATATTGCATTGCGAGATTTAAGCGCTCCATCATGCTTCGACGGTTTGCAAGCTTGGTTAAGGGGTCTTTTCTTGCCACTTCCACAAGCTGCTGGTTACGTTTCTGCAACTGCGTCGTATTGGACTTGGTTTCCCAAACGAAGAGCAGTGAATATACCAAACAGAAGACGAAGGTTACCAGTGCATTAAATAAGCGGATGACCAGCGTCAGAACCGGTCTGGAACTTAAAACATCCGGAATCGTAAAGAACGGCTCCGAAATAATGACAGTAAAGAAGCAGAGCATGGTAAGGAACGAGAATATGTAACAGCTGGCCGTCGGATATTTTAACGTCTTTACCGTGGATGTAATGTAGAAAATCGCCGGAATCATCGCAAAGCAGTAGAGCGAGTATCCGAGAAGCGACCCGTAGGTAAAAGAAACCAGAATTACCGCAATTAAAGCTTCAATCTCACATATCAGACTGACCGCGAAGAAATGCTTCTTCTGTGCCAGTGAAATCAGACCGAAGTAACCGATAATCGCAACCACATGAAATGCCACCAGCAACTGATTCTGCAGAATCGCAAAGAAGACCGTGGATGCAATATGGATAAAAATAAATCCGATGAACATCCAGGTGAATTTCCTTCGATCCGACATGACTTCTTCGCCGGTGGAAAGGTTATGAATATAGGTTCTGATTCCTTTGAATAATCTCAACATTACACGAAATGCTCTCCAAACCACAAACTACAACATTATAATAATACCACCGTATGAAAAAAAAGCAAACAACAAAGGAAAAAATATTGACTTAATCAAAGATTCGTACTATTATGATTTTTGTGGTTAGCACTCAGCACAAAAGAGTGCTAACAAAGAGAGTAACCTATGAAATACAGGATAAAAGGAGGCAGGAACCATGAGCAAATTGGTACCACTTGGTGACAAGGTAGTTTTAAAGCAGCTTGAGGCAGAGGAAACCACAGCATCCGGTATCGTTTTACCCGGACAGAACAAGGAAAAACCCCAGCAGGCTGAAGTAATCGCAGTAGGACCCGGAACCCTTCCCGACGGCAAGGAAGTGAAGATGGAAGTAGCCGTAGGCGATCAGGTCATCTACTCGAAATACACCGGAACGGAAGTAAAAATCGACGATGAGGAGTTCATCATTGTAAAGCAGTCCGACATTCTGGCGATTTTAAAATAATTAGGAGGAAACAAAAATGGCAAAAGAAATCAAATACGGTTCCGAAGCAAGACAGTCTTTGGAAGCCGGCGTAAATAAGCTTGCGGATACCGTCCGCGTAACACTCGGACCCAAAGGAAGAAACGTAGTACTCGATAAGTCCTACGGCGCTCCTTTGATCACCAACGACGGTGTGACCATCGCAAAGGAAATCGAACTCGAAGATGCATTCGAAAACATGGGTGCACAGCTTGTAAAGGAAGTTGCAACCAAGACCAACGATGTGGCCGGTGACGGTACCACAACCGCAACCGTACTTGCACAGGCAATGATCAATGCAGGTATGAAGAACTTAGCAGCAGGCGCAAATCCGATTATCTTAAGAAAAGGTATGAAGAAAGCAACCGATTGTGCAGTGGATGCCATCAAGGAAATGAGCTCCAAGGTAAACGGAAAAGAGCACATCGCAAGAGTTGCAGCCATCTCCGCAGGCGATGATGAAGTCGGAAACATGGTAGCGGACGCTATGGAAAAAGTTTCCAAAGACGGTGTTATTACCATCGAGGAAAGCAAGACCATGCAGACCGAACTTGATCTGGTAGAAGGTATGCAGTTTGACCGCGGATACCTTTCCGCATACATGGCAACCGATATGGAGAAGATGGAAGCGGTTCTCGATAATCCTTACATCTTAATCACCGATAAGAAAATCTCCAACATCCAGGATATCCTTCCTTTGCTTGAGCAGATCGTTCAGTCCGGTGCAAAACTTTTGATCATCGCAGAAGACGTGGAAGGCGAAGCACTTACCACTTTGATTGTGAACAAGTTAAGAGGAACCTTCAATGTAGTAGCGGTTAAGGCTCCCGGCTACGGCGACAGAAGAAAAGCAATGCTCGAAGATATCGCAATTCTTACCGGCGGTAAGGTGATCAGCTCTGAGCTTGGTCTGGAACTTAAGGATGCGACCTTCGAAGATCTCGGACGTGCGAAATCCGTTAAGGTTCAGAAAGAGAACACCATCATCGTTGACGGTGAAGGCAACAAGGATGCAATCGCAGGCAGAGTTGCCCAGATTAAGAAGCAGATCGAAGAAACCACTTCCGATTTCGACCGTGAAAAATTGCAGGAGCGTCTTGCAAAGCTTGCAGGCGGCGTAGCGGTTATCCGTGTCGGTGCTGCAACCGAGACCGAAATGAAGGAAGCAAAGCTTCGTATGGAAGATGCTTTGGCAGCAACCCGTGCGGCAGTGGAAGAAGGTATCATCGCAGGCGGCGGAAGCGCATACATCCACGCATCCAAGAAGGTTGAGAAACTTGCGGAAACCCTTGAAGGAGATGAGAAAACCGGTGCACAGATCGTGCTGACCGCATTAAAGGCTCCGCTTTATCACATCGCTGCAAACGCAGGTCTGGACGGTTCCGTAATTATCAACAAGGTTTACGAATCCGAAGTAGGAACCGGTTTCGATGCATTGAAAGAAGAGTACGTTAAAATGATTGATGCAGGAATTCTTGATCCCGCAAAGGTTACCAGAAGCGCACTTCAGAATGCAACGAGCGTAGCATCCACCTTCCTTACCACGGAGAGTGCGGTTGCAAACATTAAGGAAGATACCCCTGCAATGCCTGCAGGTGCCGGCATGGGCGGAATGGGATATTAATTTCCGATTTTACAATCCGAATAAAATCACGAAAAACGGCTGTCTGTCGAAGGGAATTTCGGCAGACAGTTGATTTTTTGGGGAAGAAGTGTTACTTTATTCTATGTTCATTTGATTTATTTAGTTTCAGGGAGATGAAAAAATGAAAAAGTTAGTATCTGTATTATTAATGGCTTCCATGACCGGACTTCTCTTAATGAGCACCGGATGTGGCGCAAAGAAGCAGCTTGTAATGGCTACAAACGCTGAGTTCCCGCCTTACGAATTTCACGAAGGCGATGCAATCGTTGGTATCGATGCGGAAATCGCGCAGGCAATCGCTGACGAAGTCGGTGCTGAACTTGTAATCGAGGATATGGCATTCGATTCCGTTTTGGCAGCAGTTCAGACCGGAAAGGCTGACATGGGTATTGCAGGTCTTACCGTTACCGAAGATCGTTTAAAGAACGTTGATTTCTCCAATCCCTATGCTACCGCAGCACAGGTAATCATTGTATTAAATGATTCCGATATCGCCACACCCGATGATCTTGCAGGAAAGACCGTAGGCGTTCAGCTCGGAACTACCGGTGACATCTATGCGGATGACATCGAGGATGCAACCGTAGAGCGTTACAACAAAGGTTTTGAAGCAGTTCAGGCTCTGATCCAGGGCAAGGTTGATGCCGTAATCATCGACAACGAGCCTGCAAAGGTATTCGTTGAGCAGAACGAAGGCATCAAGATTATCGACGAAGCCTTCACCTATGAAGAGTATGCAATCGCCGTAAAGAAGGGCAACACCGAACTTCTTAACAAGATCAACGATGCAATCAAGAAACTTCAGGATTCCGGAAAGCTTCAGGAAATCGTTGATAAGTACATCACAGCCGAATAAAACAGGTTTATGAATTGAAATCCGATCTGCCGGATTAGGGGTGACCTCATCCGGCAGATTTTTATCTTTTATGCCACGCATAACAAAAAAACACATTTTACGTCCGTCCGCAACAGCGGGCGGGCGATAAGGAGACATATATGCTTCCATTGTGGGCAGTGCCCGAATTTCTAGTAAAACTGCAGGATGACATTTACCTTAACTTCATTAAGGAGAACCGCTGGAAATACCTTGTGGAAGGTCTCGGCGTTACGCTTCGCGTGACGTTCTTTGCGGTACTGATCGGTATTGCACTGGGCTTCCTCGTTGCAATTATCCGTTCCACGCATGACAAGGTCGGAACGGTTTCTACATTTACGAAGTTTGTGCTCGAGGTTTTGAACTTTGTTTGCAATCTGTATCTGACGATTATCCGCGGAACGCCGGTTGTTGTACAGCTTTTGATTATTTACTTCGTAATCTTCGGCTCGGTGCGAATTGACAAGGTGCTTGTTGCAATCCTTGCATTCGGTATCAACTCGGGCGCGTATGTGGCGGAAATCGTGCGCGGCGGAATTATGTCCATCGATCAGGGACAGTTTGAAGCCGGCCGTTCGCTTGGTTTTAACTACACGCAGACCATGTGGTACATCATCATTCCGCAGACGTTTAAGAATGTATTGCCTGCGCTTGGAAATGAGTTTATCGTTCTTTTGAAAGAGACGTCCGTTGCCGGCTATATCGCACTTGCGGACTTAACCAAGGGCGGCGATATCATCCGAAGCCAGACATTCTCCGCTTATCCGCCTCTGTTGGCGGTTGCGGCAATTTACCTGTTTATGGTAATTATCTTGAGCAACCTTCAGAAACTTTTGGAGAGGAGGATGCGTACAAGTGAAAAATAGCAAAGAAGTCGTTTTCGACGAAAACAAAGATCCTTTAATCCGTGTCGTGGATTTAAAGAAGCAATTCAAGGATTTGCACGCGTTAAACGGCGTTTCCATGGATATTTACAAAGGCGATGTCGTCTTTGTGGTAGGGCCTTCCGGAAGCGGTAAATCGACCTTTCTCCGTTGCTTAAACCGTTTGGAGGAACCGAGCGGCGGCGAGATTTTCTTTGAAGGTGTCGAGATTACGGACCGTAAGGTGGATATCAATCTTCACCGTCAGAAAATGGGTATGGTGTTCCAACAGTTCAACTTATTTCCGCACATGACGGTTATGAAGAACTTAACGAAGGCACCCATGACGCTGCAGCATAAGTCGAAGGCAGAAGCGGAAGCGGAGGCCGTGAAGCTTCTCGAACGTGTTGGCCTTGCAGACCGTGCGGATGCGTATCCGAACCAGCTTTCCGGCGGACAGAAACAGCGTATCGCGATTGTACGTGCGCTTTGCATGAAACCGGATGTGATGCTTTTCGACGAGCCGACATCGGCACTCGATCCCGAGATGGTCGGAGAGGTACTTCAGGTTATGCGTGATCTTGCGGAAGAAAAAATGACCATGGTGGTCGTAACACACGAAATGGCATTTGCAAGAGAAGTCGCAAACCGAATCGTCTTTATGGCGGACGGTCAGATTCTGGAGACCGGAACACCGGATGAGTTCTTTAATCATCCGAAAACGGAAAGACTTCAGGCTTTCTTGGAGAAGGTTTTGTAGTTTTACGGACAAATGAACGAATTATGTTGAACTTCTTATGAAAGAAGTAATATAATATAAGTTGATGACGTCGTTTGTGGACGATGGTTATGTAAAAGGAGGAAAACACTATGATTTGTACAGTATGCGGTAAGGAATTCCCCGACGGAAGTTCTTTTTGTACGAACTGCGGAGCACCGATCAGCGCAATGAGCGCAGCAGCTCCCGCGGCAGAAGAGTTTAAAACGGTTGCTCCGGCCGGATATCAGGATGCAATTGCGCCCGAACCCGTTCCCGTTGCAACGGATGAATTTAAGACAGTAGCACCTGCAGCATATCAGGATGCGGTTCCCGCTCCTGCACCTGCTCCCGTACCGGCTCCGGCGCCTGCGCCCGAACCGATTCAGCCCACTGTTGGTGTTGCACCTGCAGCACCTGCTCCGGATGTAATCCAGCCCACCGTTGGCGTGGCACCGGCTCCTGCTCCGGAACCGATTCAGCCTACCGTTGGCGTGACCGCAACACAGGATTTCGCAGGAACGACTTCGGCAGCAGCACCTTTCGTGGCTCAGCCCGCACCTGCTCCTGCACCTGCAGCACCTGCTAAGAAGAAGGGCGGAAATGCGAAGTTTATCGTACCCATCATCATTCTTGTTGTATTATTGTTCTTCACCTTTATCGGAATGATTGTTGGATTCGCTCTTTTCGCAGGAAAGAACAAAGCCTTAAACGAAGCAAATTTACAGATTGCGGAACTGGAAGCTGAAAACAGTGATCTGTCTGCACAGGTTTCTACTAAGGATTCCAAGATTAACAGTCTGACCAACGATTTAAACAACACCAAGTCCGAACTTGAAACCGCAAAACAGGAAGCGGAAGAGTATCGTCTGGAAGCTGAGAATGCAGGTACTTACAAGAAAGATCTTAATCAGATGATTAATGATATTCGTGGAATTAAGCTTGCGAACCCGATTTACTACGCAACCAGAAACGTTATCGTATTGAAGAAGGGCGAGAGCGTAAACGTTCCCATTACCTTAAACCAGACCGGTAAGTTCAACTTCACCTACAACAAGGATAACTCCATTATTACTCCGACCTGGAAGAATGACTGGAGCAACGGCGGAAAGACCTGTACCATCGATCTTAAGGCAGGAAACACCACCGGCAGAACGAAGCTTACCTTTACGAACAGTCTTACCAGCGATTCCTTCGATATCATCGTATTCGTAGTAGACTGATAAAAAAAGATTGACAATTCAAAGAGATAATGCTATTTTAACGAATAGTGAAAGGCTGTGACGAAGAAGACGCGTTCAGCATTGGTTTTCAGAGAGCCGTCGGGCGGTGCGAGACGGTAGCCGATAGGACGAGAGTTATCCCTTCCGAGCCGGGACACCAAAGGGAAGAATCCCGAGTAGATGTTCACGTACATGCTGCGTTAAAGCATAGAGCTTGTTGGAGCTTACTGAGGGCATCCTGTAAGGATGAAGCATTGAGTGGTACCGCGGATTGTAGATTACGACCCGTCTCAAGAATCTTGAGACGGGTTTTTTGCGCGAACTACAAGCGATGCGCGGATTTGACGCAAACGAAGCGATGCAAGTTTACTTGCAGTCGATTCGGAGGCGACGAAGACGCATAGCGCGACAGCGCGACACGAAATAAACGCGAAGCGTTTATGAGTGACATCGTTAAACTTCTTGCCCACAGAAAGCAGCATTTTATTACAGGAGGTCATTATGACAAACAACACCGCACAACTTGAAACACAAATCCAGGAAGTCGCAAAGCGTATCAAAGCGCTCCGTGAGGATATGAACTTATCCCAGGAAATGCTTGCGAAGAAAATCGGCTTATCCGCCGAAGAGTACGCACGTCTTGAGTCCGGCGAGGAAGATTTTTCCTTTACCTTCATCTACAAGATTGCACAGGTCTGCAACGTGGAAATGACGGACTTAATGGAAGGTGAAAGTCCCGCTCTTTCCGAAGTTACCGTAACCCGTAAAGGCGAAGGGGATCAGATTGTAAGACGTGAAGGCTTTGAGTATTACCGCCTTGCACCGAAGTTTAAGAATAAGCTTGCTGAGCCGTTCTTTGTACGTATCCCGTATTCTCAGGAAGCATTGAATCCCCCTTACGAATATTCTACACATGTAGGACAGGAACTTGATATCGTTTTAAAGGGAAGCCTGAAAATGGTAGTCGGAGACGTTGTGGAAATCCTTCACGAAGGTGATTCCATCTACTATAATTCCGCAATCCCTCACAATGAAATCGCACTCGGCGGCGAGGACTGCGAAATCTACGCAATCGTTATGAATCCCGATGCGAAGGGTCCTTCCAAGGTAGAGAATAAGGTTCAGAAGTTTGTAAAGACCAATGTGGACAAGGCAAACTTAAAGAACCCCGTATATGAGAAATTCGTTGAAACTACCGTCGATGAATACGGCGTGGTCAACAGCGTTAACTTTAAAAACGATGAGCACTTCAACTTTGCTTACGATGTTGTGGACGAGCTTGCAAAGAAGGTTCCTTCCAAGACCGCGATGGTTTATGTTTCCAACGACAAGCAGTCGAGAAGATTTACGTTCTCGGATATGTCCAAATATTCGAATATGGCGGCGAACTATTTTGCATCCCTGGGAATCAAGAAGGGCGACAGAGTACTTCTTGTTGAGAAGAGACATTATCAGTTCTGGTTTACGATTCTGGGACTTCACAAACTCGGTGCCATCGTTATTCCCGCAACGCATCTGTTAAAGGATCACGATTTTGAGTACCGTTTCAATGCGGCAGGTGTTTCCGCAATCGTCTGCACCGGAACCGGTGATGTGTGCGAGCAGGTGGATGCGGCACAGAAGAAGAGCCCGACTTTGAAAATCAAAGTTGTCGTAAACGGTGAGAAAGAAGGATGGCACAACTTCGACAAAGAATTCGAGAAATGCTCCGACCAGTTCCCGAGAACCGAAGATACTCCGGGCGGAAACGACACGATGTTGATGCTTTTTACATCCGGTACCACGGGTTATCCGAACATCGCAGCACATACTTACAAATATCCTCTCGGCCACTTCCTGACCGCGAAGTATTGGCACAATGTGGATCCGAACGGATTGCATTTTACCATTGCGGATACCGGCTGGGGCAAGGCACTCTGGGGTAAATTATACGGACAGTGGTTATGCGAGGCTGCAACCTTCGTATATGACTTTGAAAAATTCAAAGCCGAAGATATCCTTCCGATGTTTGAAGAGTATCATATCACCACATTCTGCGCACCGACGACCATGTATCGTTTCTTCATCAAGGAAGATCTGGCAAAGTACGATTTGAGCTCGATTAAGTATGCAACCGTAGCGGGCGAAGCAATGAACCCCGAGGTATATTCACAGTTCTTAAAGGCAACCGGCGTACGTATCATGGAAGGTTTTGGACAGACCGAGACCACGCTTACCATCGCAAACTATGTCGGTGAAAACAATAAAGTCGGTTCCATGGGACGTCCTTCGCCACAGTATCAGGTGGAAATCATGCTTGCGGACGGAACGCTTGCACCGGTCGGCGAAACCGGCGAAATCGTAATCCGTACCGAAGACGGCGTACCGAACGGATTGTTTGAAGGATATTACCTCAACGAAGAGAAGACCAAGAGTGTATGGCATGACGGTTATTATCATACCGGCGATACCGCATGGAAGGATGAGGACGGATTCTACTGGTATGTGGGCCGTGTGGACGATTTGATCAAGTCCTCCGGATACCGTATCGGACCTTTCGAAATCGAGAGCGTTATCATGGAGCTTCCTTACGTACTCGAGTGTGCGGTTGTTGCTGCACCGGACGAAATCCGTGGGCAGGTGGTACGTGCAATCATCGTTCTGACCAAGGGCACCAAGGGTTCCGACGAATTAAAGAAAGAGATTCAGACCTACGTAAAGAGCCATACCGCTCCTTACAAGTATCCGAGAATCGTGGACTTTGTGGATGAACTTCCGAAGACCATTTCCGGTAAGGTAAGACGTGTGGATTTGCGTAAGGAAAGCAAGTAACGGCAACCCCGGAATAATGCCGGGATTTGCATAAAGTAAACTTAATATTGCAGAATTAAAGCGGATGTCATTCAACTTTGCCGACAATGACAGTTACTGTCGGCTGTGATATTCTCCTTATCAGAGACGAGTTAA
>CADCOL010000215.1 GCA_902803015.1 uncultured Lachnospiraceae bacterium
AACTATCGAATCCTTCATGAAATTGCGGGAGAAACAAACCGAAGGGTAAACTGTGAGACCGCAAATCTGTTAAAGAGTGTCAATGCTGCAAATTCGCAGATTGAAGATATTGAATTTATTGCCCGAACGGTTGGGTTGAGCGCACTTCCGCCCGCGCTGCAGGAAATGGCGGAGGTCAGACTTGAACATCGGGATGCGACACTGAAAGAACTGGGGGAGTTCTTGTCGCCGAGTGTCGGGAAGTCCGGAGTGAATCACAGACTTCGGAAAATCCAGGAATACGCGACGAAATTAAAGGGGTAAAAAGAGAAGGTTTGCACGAGTCTGTTTGACATGATGTTGTAAGGAGGAAAAAATCATGATTTCAAAAGAGATGACCGTAAAGCTTTCCGGAGGAATGGAAGCGAGACCTGTTGCAGTTTTGGTACAGGTTGCAAGCCAGTTTGATTCTTCCATCTATCTGCAGGTAGGGGAAGGAAAAAAGGTAAATGCCAAAAGTATCATGGGAATGATGAGTCTTGGCCTTGGCGCAGGCGAGAAGGTTACGGTTGTAACCGACGGTGTTGATGAAGCGGAAGCCATGGACAATATCGAATTATACTTGGGCAAGGACGAGTAATACTTTAAAGGATTCTTATGAGTAAGAAAGTGCTTTTTGTTTACAATGCGCATGCCGGTCAGGAGCGAATTCGTTTTGCTTTGGTTGACGTATTGGACATATTCGAAAAAGCCGGTTATGAGGTGACGGTTCATCCTACTCAGGCCAAGGACGATGCAACAAGAATCGTAAAAGAAAACGATGGGGCATATGAGCTGGTGGTTTGTTCCGGCGGAGACGGAACACTGGATGAAGTCGTTAAAGGAATGGGCGAATGTGAACACAAGGTTCCCATAGGGTATCTGCCGGCTGGAAGTACCAATGATTTCGGAAGAACATTGGGGATTCCGTCCGAGTTCTCCAAAGCGGCGCAGGTGGTGGTAAACGGAAAGCCTTTTTCATGTGATATCGGTTCCTTTAACGGGAACACATTTATTTATATCGCTGCTTTCGGTGCCTTAACGGAAGTCTCTTACGAAACGAGTCAGAAGGTAAAGAATATTTTCGGTCATATGGCATATGTCATAGAAGGCATCAAGTCCGTGGGACTCGGAAATATCAAGCCGTATTCCATGAGCATCGTAGCGAACAACCAGCTAATCAAAGATACTTTTATTTACGGAATGGTCAGCAACACGATGTCCATCGGAGGCGTAAAGTATCCGGATAAAGAGATTAAGCTGGACGACGGAGAATTTGAAGCGCTGTTTATCAAGTATCCGGATGATCCGGTGGAATTAAACTCTTTATTGTCCTCGCTTTTGGCACAGGATCCGGACCCGGAACACATGTATTATTTCCGGGCTTCGGAATTTCACATTAAGGCGGATCAGGAAACGCCTTGGACGCTGGACGGAGAAAACGGAGGGTTCCATACGGAGGCCGTAATTCGAAACCTGCCCAGACAGGTGGAAATTATCGCGCCGAAAGAACTGAATAAGCAAAAATAACAGCAAAATAATTGAAGGGCCGATACATTTGTATCGGCCCTTCAAAATAGGAGAAAATGAAAAAAATCTAGAAAATGAGGAGGCCCGATTTCTCGGGCGGTAATATTCTTTTCATTGTAATCATCTTACCCGTCAAATATGAATAAACTATGAATAAACGGTCAAACCTTTTTGAAAAGATTTTTTATTGATAAACACGGGGAAAAATGGTAAAATATATGCGTATTTGTGGGTGGATTTCTGCAAATAATGTATGCGGAGGTTTGTTATGGATAACTTTGTAGATAAAATGTCACAGAGAATCAATGCTCAGGAAATGATTAAGGCAAATGCACAGGCAGAAGCCAATGAGATGCAGCGTCTTCAGGAGCAGGTTGCACAGTACGAAGCAATCCTTCAGGATATGCGGAAACTGAACTACAAAAACTCCGAGCTTACCGATAAAATCAATACACTGGTAGATGAAAGCATGCAGAAAGTGCAGAGCGCAAAGGGTTCTTCTGCTGGCGCTGAAGAAGCAAATGTGTCTTCCGATTTGTCCGAAGCTATTATGGCTGCAGTGGAAGAGGCAATGCGCGGACTGGACGTAAGCAGTCTGAACGAGTCCGTAAACAATACGCTGATGATTCCCGTGGACGAAATGAAACAGTCAAGCCTTTTGGTTTCCGATTCCGTAACGGAGGTTCGTCAGATTGCGCAGGATGTTCGCAGCAGTGTGGATGAGGTTCGTAATTCTTCCGAGGAATTAAAAACATCCGTAAAAGCAAGCGTGGATAACGCAATTCTTTCCATGCGCAGAGAGAACCGTGAAATCGCGGAACATTTGGAATACATCCGTTCCACCGTTGACAACATCAAAACTCCGAGTGAGGAAGATGAAGCACAGCGCGAGGAAATGGAAGCAAAACGCCGGGAAGAGGAAAAGGCAAAAGAGGAAGCCCGCCTGGCAAAGGAAGAGGAAGACAAGAAGGCATTGGAAGAGATGTTTAAACAGTCCGATGACTTCGTTCATAAAGAAAATGTAAAGGTATATCGTAATGTGCAGGCGGTTGTTGTGGATGAGTTTAAGAACCAGACCGAAGGTCTGACCAAACACAACCATGAATTGTACGAAAGAGTGAATTCCGTGCGCCTTGCCGTAATTATTGCGATTGCCCTCGGTGCGGCGAACTTAATTCTTATCGTTCTCAGAATTTTGAAGATTTTATAAGCCGCCTTATTTCGAATTACGGTTTTATGAAACATATATCCAAATATACGGTGAAAATGAAAGTGTTGGCAATAAGAGTGCTTTTGGGCGCTTTTGTTGTTGCACTTTTTTTCTTGCCTAATTTTAGGTTTTTTGAACATGACGAAAACAACAGTTTTACGGTTTACATGTACGGAGAAGCCGTGGGAGTTATTTCCGAAGAGGATCATGTGGACGAATTGATTGCAAGAGCACGCAAGTCCATGGCGAGCCGCGCAAGCTCCCTGGTTATGCTTGATCCCATGAATCTTCGCGTGGAAGGCGAGG
Source organism: uncultured Lachnospiraceae bacterium (assembly GCA_902803015.1). GTDB lineage: Bacteria > Bacillota > Clostridia > Lachnospirales > Lachnospiraceae > UBA3766. The sequence continues at coordinate 3,065 of CADCOL010000215.1, forward strand.
AGAAACTGTTTCGGGTTACGGATCCGGATAAAGAAATTGTGCAGAATATGATTGCCGTTATGGAGAATCATCACCGCAAAGCCAGACGCACGGCATATTCCATGAAAGTGCGCGGACTTACCGTAAATATGGCGTCCTCGGAAGACGTGCATGAACTTCTGACCAGAACCATTGCCAAATATGATACGGAAGGCCTGTATGAAGTGGTAATGGAAAAAGATGAAAACAGGGATTTAAATGTTTTGACGGCCACAATCCGGCTCAAGAAAGAGGAGGAACTGTTCTATCCCTATTCCGGAGCAGGATATGCCATTTATCAGACGGAGAAGGCATGCGAGGATGCGTATTTGCTTGATTTTGACGAATATGCGCTCGGACTTCAAAGCATCGGACTGAGTGAAACCATTGAAGTAGTGGAAGCGAGTGTTTCCGCAGAGGAACTTCTTTCGGTGGAAGAAGCAATGGCATTGCTTACGCAGGAACAGGCGGTCCAGCAGACATATGAAGTTCAACCCGGCGACACGCTTTCCGGCATTTCGCTGAAACTTGATATTCCCATGGAAACGATTGTGCAGATGAACTCCGAATTTATGGAAAATGTCAATTCCACGATTCACGTCGGCCAGACGCTCGTCATCACGGTTCCCGAGCCGGAACTTGCCGTGGAATGGGTGAATCGCGAGCATTATAACGAAACCTACGAGGCAGAAATCGAGTATGTATACAATGATGACTGGTTTACGACGCAGAAACAGGTCCTTCAGGAACCGCAGGCAGGATATCGCGAGCTGATTGCGGATGTGCATTACTCCAACGATACCGAGGTGGAAAGAGATATTATTAAACAGGATGTCCTGATGGAGGCGGTTCCGAAAATTGTGGAAGTCGGTACCAAGATTCCGCCCACCTTTATCTGGCCGTTGTCGGGAGGACGTATTTCTTCCTACTTCGGACGCAGAAAATCGCCTACCGCCGGTGCTTCGTCCTATCATAAGGGTCTGGACATTGCAACACCTACCGGTTCCGCGGTTTACGCTTCGAGCGGTGGCGTTGTTACTTCGGCAGGATGGTCGGGCGGTTACGGATATGCGGTAGTGATTCGTCATCCGGACGGACATTCCACAAGATACGGACATTTAAGCCGTATCCTGGTATCTGTCGGACAGACGGTAGCACAGGGACAGACCATTGCCAAATCCGGTTCGACCGGTGTCAGCACGGGACCTCACCTGCATTTCGAAGTAATTGAAAACGGTGTACAGGTCGACCCGCTTCGATTCTTACGCTAAAAATTACTGCAACATTGCATTTACTTTTGGTATAGGTTATAATATCTTCGTTAAATTGCGGAGGAACGTATGGAAAAATACGTGATTACCGGTGGAAATCCATTGGTGGGAGAAGTTGAAATCGGCGGTGCAAAGAATGCCGCATTGGCGATTCTGGCTGCATCCATCATGACGGATGAAACCGTTACAATTGAAAATGTTCCCGATGTTCGCGATACGAATGTTATGATTCAGGCGATGGAAAGCATCGGAGCCCAGGTAGTCAGGGTTGACAGGCATACATATAAGATTAACGGTTCCAGAATTCATAATCAGGTGATTCTGAACGAGGGAATCAAAAAGATTCGTGCATCCTATTATCTGATCGGTGCATTGCTCGGTAAATACCGGAATGCGGAAGTGCCTCTTCCGGGCGGATGCAATTTGGGAACCCGTGCAATCGATCAGCATATCAAGGGATTCCGTAGTCTGGGTGCAGCCGTAAATGTGCGTCACGGTTCCGTTATTGCACATGCACAGTCTCTTAAGGGAGCACATATCTTCATGGATAAGGTTTCCGTAGGAGCGACCATCAATGTTATTATGGCTTCCGTCATGGCGGAGGGAAAAACGGTTATCGAGAATGCGGCCAAGGAACCGCATGTGGTTGATCTTGCAAACTTTTTAAACAGTATGGGCGCGAATATCAAAGGCGCCGGTACCGATGTGATTCGTATCAACGGTGTTCCGAGTCTTCATAAGACGGAATACACCATAATTCCGGATCAGATTGAGGCCGGAACATATCTGATGGCTGCCGCTGCAACCAAAGGAGATATTACCGTAAAGAATGTCATTCCGAAGCACTTGGAATGTATTTATGCCAAGTTAAGTGAAATCGGCTGTGAGGTGGAAGAGTCGGACGATGCGGTTCGAGTGGTTGCGACAAAGAGACTTTGCAACACACAGGTGAAAACCCTTCCTTATCCCGGATTCCCTACGGACATGCAACCGCAGATGACGGTTCTGCTGGGAATTGCACAGGGCATCAGCATTGTTACGGAAAGTATTTTTGATAACCGTTTCAAATATGTGGATGAACTGACACGCATGGGCAGTGATATTAAGGTGGAAGGAAATACGGCCATCATTACCGGCGTGGAGCGCTATACAGGTGCAGAAATTGCAAGTCCGGATTTACGTGCCGGAGCGGCATTGGTGATTGCAGCACTGTCTGCCGAAGGAGAATCGGTTGTTACGGACATCCAGTATATCCAGAGAGGGTATGAGGATTTCCATCTGAAACTCAAAAAACTCGGTGGCTGCATTGAACTGGTCGATACACCGGAGGATGAAGGTATCATAAAAGATCCTGCATTCTGTACGGTGGTTTCATAACAATATAAATCAAAACTCTTATTCCGAGTGGTGGAGGTACATAGGACCGTTGAAGCCACGGCAACCCCCAAAAAGGGAAGGTGCCAACCTGAGCGAAGATTCGAACAATAAGAGGATTCGATTTTGTAAAATTGGGTCCGCTTATGTAAGCGGACTTTTTTAATAATCAGTATTCGCAAAGGATTTATTTTTCAGGAGGTAAAAATGGAAAAACGTTTATTTACATCGGAATCTGTTACGGAAGGACATCCCGACAAAGTCTGTGATGCCATTTCCGATGCGATTCTGGATGCATGTATGGAACAGGATCCGCAAAGCCGTGTCGCATGCGAAACATGCTGTTGTACCGGATTCGTTTTGGTAACCGGAGAGCTTACGACTCAGGCAAGAATCGATATCCCGACGATTGTTCGCGATACCGTAAACGAAATCGGGTATAATCGCGGTAAAATCGGATTTGATGCAGATACCTGCGCCGTAATGGTTGCTCTTGACCAGCAGTCCGCCGACATTGCAATGGGTGTTGACAAGGCTCTCGAAGCGAAAGAGAACAAGATGAGCGACGATGAAATTGAAGCCATCGGAGCCGGCGACCAGGGAATGATGTTCGGCTTTGCCACCGACGAAACCGAAGAACTGATGCCTTATCCGATCAGCCTTGCACACAAGCTTGCAAGACGCCTTACCGAGGTGAGGAAGGACGGCACGTTAAAGTATTTAAGACCGGACGGAAAGACGCAGGTTTCCGTGGAATACGACGAAAACGGAAAACCGGTTCGTCTTGAGGCGGTTGTATTGTCCACCCAGCACGATCCGGATGTGACGCAGGAACAGATTCACGAAGATATTAAAAAATATGTATTTGATCCCGTGCTTCCGAAGGAATTACTGGATGGAACCACCAAGTTCTTCATTAACCCTACGGGCCGTTTTGTAATCGGAGGTCCTCACGGTGACGCAGGCCTTACGGGACGTAAAATCATCGTTGATACTTATGGCGGATATGCACGTCACGGCGGCGGCGCATTCTCCGGAAAAGACTGCACCAAAGTGGACCGCAGTGCGGCGTACGCGGCAAGATATGTTGCGAAGAATATTGTGGCTGCGGGACTTGCAAACAAATGCGAGATTCAGCTTTCCTATGCAATCGGTGTTGCACAGCCCACTTCCGTTATGGTGGATACTTTCGGTACCGGCAAATTAAGTGATGATGAACTTGTAAGCATTGTAAGAGAGAATTTTGATCTTCGTCCGGCAGGTATTATCAAAATGCTGGATTTAAGAAGACCGATATACAGACAGACCGCAGCATACGGTCATTTCGGAAGAAACGATCTTGACCTGCCCTGGGAGAAGACGGATAAAGCCGAGGATCTGAAGAAGTATCTGAAATGATCCGATGATGGATTTACAGAATACGGATGAATAAAAACAGGAACAGCAAATTACAAATAACTGCATGGAGAATTATTCAGGTCTCCCTGATTGTCCTTACAATTCTCGGAATTGTAAAGTCGGTTTTTGTGAGTCTTGATATGGACGAATCCTATGCAATAGCACAAGCTTATCGCCTGGTAACAGGTGATAAGCTTATTTATGATATGTGGGAACCGCATCAGTTCTCCGCTTTTTTGCCTGCGGTATTCCTTCTTCCGTTTTATAAAATTACGGGAGGAATGGAGTATTCCGTTATTTATTTAAGAATTGCGGGAATACTGCTGCATACCTTGCTCGGAGTATTTCTCTATATCACGGCAAAAAAAGAAACGAATAAGTGTGCGGCCTTTCTTTTGCTGATTCTTCATATGAATTTTCTTCCCAAATGGGTAGCCGTACCGGAATTTGAACTGATGCATTATTGGAGTCTGGTTTTGATTTTTCTGCTTTTGTACTCCTTTGAGGAATCCGGCGGCGTGTATCGCCCGATTCTTGCCGGTATGGCATATGTGATATCCGGTTTGTGTTATCCGACAATGATTTTCCTGTTTCCCGTGTTCTTAATCGGGCTGATTACTTCAAAACGAAAAACAGGAGTTGTGCTCTTTTCGGCTGCATCCGTTATTTCGGCATTTTTTGTTCTGTTGCTCTGCTATCTGTTTGCGAAGGATAGAATGATTCCGTATTTGTCGTATATTTTAGCGGATCCTTCCCATGCGTCCCTAAGCGGTATACAAAAGATTCAGAGTTTCCTGTCCCAGTTTGCCGAAGTCGGAGTGCCGTTTGGCATTTCTCTTTTGGCAGCGGCGATACCGACGGCGGTGCTTTCGGTCGTGAATGCCGGAAAAAAGAAATCATCGGGAGAGAAAAAGAATGTGGATTGGCTTATTATTCTGCTTGCAATCAGCACTGTGCTTTTGTCGATGCGTGCGCTTTTCGGGTACGTTTTCGGCGACGAAAATCAGTTTACGATGCAGGTGAGATATGTTCCGTTTGCAATTCTTCTTCTCCTTGTTTCAATCCGAAATTACAGAGTCTGTCGAAGAGAATTCTGGTATGGGATACTTCCGGGAGTTCTGGCGTTTCCCGCAGTGCTGGTTCTTTCGAATATGGGTGTGAATGTTGCGTTTTCCAAACTTTTCTGTGTCGTTATTCCGGGAGTATTTGTATTGTATAAGTGCGAGAAAAAGGAAACTGTTTCCGGCTCTTTCGATTCCCTTCTTTGCAAAGGTCGAAAAGCGGCGCCCATGCTGGCTTTAGCGGCATTTTTACTGTGTTTTTTCTGCTGCAGGATTCTTCTGATTCGTGTCACGGGATGCCTGCCCGTCACTGTAAAAGCGAATATGGAGCGGATTGAAAACGGTCCGGCAAAAGGCGTTTATGTGACGGAAGAACCGGCGCTTTACTGGAATACATCATACAAAGAGCTCAAGAATTTCATCCCGGAAGACGCAAATGTACTGTATGTGGGAAGGGAGCAGCTGTTTTATGCCTGCTTTTGCAAACGCACCATGGCCCCGTCCGTTCAGGGTACTACAATCTATAATGAGATGTATGATGCATACTATGACGAATTTCCCGGAAAGCGGCCGCAAATCGTGGTATTCGATGAGTCATTATACAGCAATCCGGTTTATTCGCAGATGGTGGACGGATATGATTTGAAGGCCGATCACATTAAGGAGTGGATGGATAAAAACTTCGACATTGTCGAAGAAAAGAAGGCGGGAATCTATCGGGTTGTTTATTTGGAATCAAAGAGCGACTAAGCCACGCAAGCCTTGAATTTTGCGCATTTTTGAGATAAAATTATTTTGTATTTTTATGTCCATATAGGAGGAGGGAATCAATATGTCAGTTGTCAGTTCCGATACTCAGTTTTTCAGTGTGGAAAAGGACTCCAGAGACAGGGTGAAATTAATCCTTGCGGATGTTTATTCATCCTTAAAGGAAAAGGGTTACAATCCGGTCAATCAGATTGTCGGATATATTATGTCCGGAGATCCGACTTACATTACCAGCCACAATAACGCAAGAAGCCTGATTATGAAGGCAGAACGCGACGAACTTGTGGAAGAGATGTTGATTGCGTATATTGACGCCAACGGATGGAATTAGTATGAGAATTCTCGGACTCGATTACGGTTCCAAAACGGTCGGGGTTGCCGTTTCCGATCCTACAGGACTGATTGCCACCGGTTTGGAAATCATCCGCAGGGACCGGGAGGACAAGCTGCGCAAAACTTATGCGCGCATTGAGGAGCTCATCGTCGAATACTCAGTGGATTATATTGTTTTGGGATGTCCGCTCAATATGGATGATTCCGAAGGCGACAGGGTAGTAAAAACATATGCATTTAAGGAAGCCCTGGAACGACGTACAGGCCTTCGTGTGGAATTGATGGATGAGCGGTTAAGTACCGTGGAAGCGGATGAGCTGATGAATGAAGCTCGTATTGCGGGAAAAGAACGAAAAAAGTACGTGGATAAAATCGCCGCAACGTTTATTTTGCAATGGTATTTGGACGAACTTAAGGCGAAAGGATAATATATGGATCGAATCAAATTTATCGGTGAAGACGGGGAAGAAATCGAATTCTATGTTTTGGAGCAGACTACCGTCGGCGGAGTAAACTATATTCTTGTAACGGACAGCGAAGAAGGCGACTCGGAAGCATTGATTCTGAAAGATACATCCGCTAACGAGGACGAAGAAGCACTGTACGATATCGTCTCCGATGAAGCTGAATTGGAAAGCCTGGCAAAGATTTTTGAAAATCTTTTGGAGGATGTCGATTTTGAATAGCGAAAAAATCAAAGTCATTCCGCTTGGTGGTTTGGAACAAATCGGAATGAATATCACGGCCTTTGAATATGAGGACGAAATCATCGTGGTGGATTGCGGATTGTCATTCCCTACGGATGATATGCTGGGAATTGATCTGGTCATTCCCGATGTAACATACTTAAAAGAGAATCAGGCAAAGCTGAAAGGCTTTTTTATCACGCACGGACATGAGGATCATATCGGTGCGTTACCCTATGTTTTAAGGGAAGTGAATGCACCGATTTTTGCAACGACCCTTACCATGGGACTTATCGAGCATAAATTAAAAGAGCATAAACTGGACATCAACACGGATCGTATTATTGTCGATTTCGGATGTGTGGTAAAAGTCGGAAAAATGTCCGTGGAGTTTATTAAGACCAATCACTCCATCGTGGATGCCGCGGCTTTGGCCATTTATTCGCCGGCGGGTGTTATTGTGCATACCGGCGATTTTAAGGTGGATTACACACCTGTATACGGAGATGCCATTGATCTGCAACGCTTTGCGGAACTTGGGAAAAAAGGTGTTCTTGCATTAATGTGTGATTCCACCAATGCGGAAAGACCCGGATTCACGGCTTCGGAGAAAACGCTGGGGAAAACCTTTGACAATATCTTCCATGAGCATCAGAACAGAAGAATTCTTGTTGCCACTTTCGCATCCAATGTGGACAGAGTGCAGCAGATTATTAATACGGCGCATTCCTACGGAAGAAAAGTTGTGGTGGAAGGCCGCAGTATGGTGAATATCATTCAGACGGCGGTGGAGTTAAACCGTTTGTCCATTCCGGAGAATACACTGATTGATATTGACGAGTTAAACAATTATCCCGATGAAAAGACCGTCATCATTACGACGGGGTCGCAGGGAGAGAGTATGGCGGCATTAAGCCGAATGGCGGGAGGCATTCATAAAAAGATTAAAATCTCCCCCATGGATACCATTATTTTTTCTTCTCATCCCATTCCGGGAAATGAGAAGGCTGTTACCAAGGTAATTAACGATCTTCTCTTAAAAGGGGCTGAGGTTATCTTTCAGGATGCACATGTTTCCGGCCATGCGTGCAGGGAAGAAATCAAACTGATTTATACTTTGACGCAGCCGAAGTATGCGATTCCCGTACACGGAGAATTCAAGCATCTGAAAGCACAGGAAGAAATCGCAAAAGAACTCGGAATGACATCGGACCGGATTATTATTCTGCGTTCCGGAAGTGTTCTGGAAATCGGGGAAGACGGAGCCGAAACAGTCGGCGAGGTTCCCTGCGGAGCACTCTATGTTGACGGACTCGGCGTCGGAGATGTCGGAACGACGGTAATGCGTGAGCGTCAGAACCTTGCGGAAGACGGAATTGTAATTGTTACACTGGTAATAGACAGTTACACCGGCGAATATCTTGCAGGCCCCACCATTACAAGCCGCGGTTTTATTTACATGAAAGAAGCGGAAGATTTGCTGGATGAAGCAACGGTTCTGGCTACGGAGAAACTTGATAAACTTCGCGGCCAGGGCGTAACGGACTGGAATCGTTTAAAAGGTGCGCTGCGGGATGTGCTCGGAGATTTCTTCCGTAAGAAAACCAAGAGAAACCCCATGATTGTTTCGGTATTTGAAGAGGTATAGGAATGCTGGGATTCGAAAAGGAAATCGAGGATTTCACAAGAACCGTATGTGAAACACCGATTTACCAGAACTACATTGAAAAGAAGAATACGCTGAAACTGGACGAGGATCTCTGGAATAAGGTCAGCGAGTATCGGAAACGCAAATTCGAGATGCAGGCACTTCTTTCCGGGGATGAAATGTTTGACCGCACGGAAGCGTTCAATAATGAGTATGAATGGCTTTTGTCGGATGTCAGAGTGGCAGAATATCTGGATGCGGAGCTTGCGGTTTGCCGCCTGCTGCAAAAAATCAGTACGAGTCTGATTATGGCATTGGATTTTGAATAAAAGAGGTACACGGATTTGAAAAAGATTTTAATTAAAGTGGGAACCATTCTTGTAAAAGTTGCGGTTATGGTTTTTGCCGTATTTATGCTTTACAAGTTTTCGCTGTTTGCGTATGATTACGGATTCCGTATTTTTGCGGATACCCCGATTGACAGGGAACCGGGTATTGACGTGAATGTCGCAATCGTAGAAGGAAAGACCGTAAAGCAGATTGGAAAGCTTCTGGAAGAAAAAGGATTGATTCGTGACGGAAGACTTTTCGTTTTGCAGGAAACATTCAGTGAATATTCCGGAAGGTTAAATCCCGGCGTATATACATTGAATACATCCCAGACACCCTATGAAATGATGGCTATTATGGCAGAGGAACAGCAGGAAGTTGCAGACAATCCCGCCGTTACGAAGGACGACGATTCCGGGGAAGAGCCTGACGAAGGAGAAGACGAAGGCGAGGGAGAAGGCGAAGAGGAATAAAGCGTTGAGTGCAAACGAAAGAATGGTTACATTCATTAATTCCATGGAAGAAGATCTGCCGCCTTTACTCGGGGAAATAGAGCGCGAGGCACTTTCCGATGAAGTTCCCATTATCCGTAAGGATATGCAGGGATTTATGAGATTCCTCATAAAGACAAAGAAACCGTTGCGGATTCTGGAAGTCGGTACCGCAACCGGTTTTTCCGCACTTTTGATGGCAGAGTATATGCCGGCCGGTGCGAAGATTACCACCATCGAAAAATATGAAAAACGTATTCCGGTAGCGAAAAAGAATTTCGAACGGGCCGGGAAGAGCGATGCAATTACTCTGCTGGAAGGAGACGCGACAGATATCCTTCCTGCTCTTACCGAAGGATATGATTTTATATTCATGGATGCGGCAAAAGGGCAGTATTTAAACTTCCTGCCGGAGGCCGTGCGATTACTTACCCCCGGCGGAACGCTTCTTACGGACAATGTTTTGCAGGACGGAGATATTATAGAATCCCGCTACGGTGTCTGCAGAAGAAACCGCACCATTCATGCAAGGATGCGGGAATACCTATACGAATTGAAACATCATCCGCTTCTGGATACGGTGATTCTTACCGTAGGAGACGGAGCGGCTGTTTCGGTAAAGAAAGAGAATGATTATGAAGAAACCTGAATTACTGGTTCCGGCAGGCAGTCTTGAAGTTTTGAAGGTTGCCGTTAACTACGGAGCGGACGCGGTGTATATCGGCGGCGAGGCCTTTGGTCTTCGAGCGAAAGCAAAGAATTTTTCTTCTGACGAAATGCGGGAAGGAATTGCATTTGCTCATGCGCACGGAGTGAAAGTGTATGTAACCGCCAATATTTTTGCTCATAATTATGATTTAATCGAAGCGGCAAAGTATTTCAAAGAACTCGGAGAAATCGGGCCGGATGCGGTTCTTATTTCCGATCCCGGCATGTTTCTTCTGGCAAAAGAGAATTGCCCCAATCTTGAAATTCATATCTCAACCCAGGCAAACAATACGAATTATATGACATACCGTTTCTGGTGGGAAATGGGTGCAAAGCGGGTGGTTTCCGCAAGAGAGCTTTCTTTGGCCGAATTAAAAGAGATACGTGCCAATATTCCGGAAGAAATGGAAATCGAGAGCTTTATTCACGGCGCCATGTGTATTTCCTATTCCGGCAGATGCCTTTTGTCGAATTATTTTACCGGAAGAGATGCCAACCGCGGAGAGTGTACGCATCCCTGCCGATGGAAATATGCCGTGGCCGAAGAATCGCGTCCGGGTGAATACCTGCCGATTGAAGAGAATGACCGCGGGACGTATATTTTTAATTCCAAGGACCTTTGCATGATTGAATATCTTCCGGATCTTGTGGATGCGGGAATCGATTCGTTAAAAATCGAAGGCCGGATGAAAACCGCATTATATGTGGCGACGGTTGCGAGAACATACCGGAAGGCCATTGATGATTATTTTGCCGGAGAAGAAGTATATAAGGCAAACATGGACTGGTATCATTCCGAAATCCGAAAATGTACTTACCGTGAATTTTCGACGGGGTTCTATTTCGGAAAGCCGAGTGAAGAGAATCAGATTTACGATGCCAATACCTATGTGAGCGAAGCCGTTTATCTGGGATGTGTGGAAGAAATCGATGAACGGGGCTATGCGCGCATTGAGCAAAAGAATAAATTCCTGGTCGGTGACGAAATCGAAATCATGAAGCCGAACGGAGATAATGTAACTACAAAAGTAGTTGGAATTTATACCGAGAGCGGAGAACAGCGTGAAAGCGCCCCTCATCCGCAGGAGATTTTGTATCTGAATTTGAGTACTCATCCCGAAAAGGGAGATTTGTTAAGAGCATCGGAAAGGAAATAGACAATGGAAAAGATTAACATTGAAGAGATTTTTGCTTCCAACGTATTCACGCTTGCGGTTATGGAAAATTACCTTCCCGCAGATGCGTTTGCCGAAGTGAAACAGGTAATGGAGCATGGCGGAGAGCTTTCCAAGGATACCGCCAATGTGGTTGCGGGTGCCATGAAAACATGGGCACTTGAAAAGGGAGCAACCCATTATACACACTGGTTCCAGCCGCTGACCGGATTCACCGCCGAAAAGCATGATTCCTTTATCACGCATCCGGACAATGACGGAAAAATGATTGTGGAATTCTCCGGCAAGGAACTGATCAAGGGAGAATCGGACGGATCTTCTTTCCCTTCCGGCGGACTCCGTGCAACGTTTGAAGCGAGAGGATATACGGCCTGGGACATTACCTCTCCCGCATTCGTCAGAGAGGATGCGACCGGTGCCATCCTTTGCATTCCGACCGCATTCTGTTCTTACAAAGGAGAAGCACTGGATAAGAAGACACCGCTTCTTCGTTCCTGTCAGGCAATTAATGAACAGGCGCTTCGTATCGTACGTCTTTTCGGAAACAAAACCGCAACCAGAGTCACTCCCTGTGTCGGTGCGGAGCAGGAATATTTTATCATCGATCGTGAAAAATACTTAAAGAGATACGATTTAATCTATTCCGGAAGAACCCTGTTCGGTGCGAATGCACCCAAGGGACAGGAGATGAGCGATCATTATTACGGAAGCATCCGTGAAAGAATCGGATCATTTATGCATGATGTAAATATCGAACTTTGGAAACTCGGTGTTACCGCGAAGACGCAGCACAACGAAGTGGCGCCTGCGCAGCATGAACTGGCACCGATTTACGAGACGGCAAATGTGGCCGTGGACCATAACCAGCTTGTCATGGAGACGCTTCGCAAGGTTGCGGAACGTCACGGTTTAACCTGTCTTTTGCATGAAAAACCGTTCCACGGAATCAACGGAAGCGGCAAGCACAATAACTGGTCCTTAACCACGGATGACGGAATGAACCTTCTGGATCCCGGCGATACGCCGAATGCGAATATTCAGTTCCTGCTGGTGTTGGCATGCATTGTTAAGGCAGTGGACAAACATGCGGATCTGCTTCGCCAGAGTGCATCCGATGTCGGAAACGATTTGCGACTCGGTGCGGATGAAGCGCCTCCGGCAATTGTTTCCATTTTCCTCGGAGAACAGTTGGATGATGTGGTTCGTCAGCTTGTGGAAACCGGCGAGGCGAAGCATCTGATTAACAGCGAAGTACTGGCAACGGGTGTTGATACCATTCCGGATTTGTTAATCGATCCTACGGACCGCAACCGTACATCACCGTTTGCGTTTACCGGTAATAAATTCGAATTCCGTATGGTGGGCTCCGCGGATTCCATCGGCGATCCGAATGTCATTCTGAATACCATCGTTGCGGAAAGTTTCTGTGAGGCAGCGGATATTCTTGAGGCAGCGGACGACTTTGATCTGGCTTGCCATGATCTGATTAAGCTTTATCTGGCAGAACATCAGAGAATTATCTTCAACGGAAACGGATATTCTCCCGAATGGGTGAAAGAAGCAGCAAGAAGAGGCTTGCCGAATCTTCCGACCATGCTGGATGCCATCGACACTCTGACGACCGAGAAAGCAATTGCGCTTTTTGAAAAATTCGGAATTTATACAAAGGCGGAATTGGAATCCAGAAAAGAGGTTCTTTATGAAACCTATTCCAAGACGTTGAACATCGAAGCAAACTGCATGGTGGAAATGGCGTCGAAACAGATTATTCCGGCAGGTTTCCTTTACATGAAGGATTTGGCCGGTGCCGTAAAACTTGCCAATAATGTGGGCGTATCCGATCGCGCGGCCAGAAACATCCTGACGGAGGTAACCGGCCTTCTGGAAGATCTGGAAGATGCGCTGGAAGCATTGAAGGCAGCACTTTCGGAAGCACAGTCCATACGCGGAAACAAGGAAAAAGCATTTGCATATCGTGACCGCGTAAAGGTTTGTATGGAACAGCTAAGGAAGCCGGCAGACCGTCTGGAAACCATCACGGACAAGAGTATCTGGCCGTTCCCGTCCTATGAGGACTTATTGTTCGAAGTATAAAATACGATCAAACAGAAGATAAAACAGGAGAACAGCAATATGAAACCGATATTAGTTATCATGGCAGCAGGCATGGGAAGCCGTTACGGCGGATTGAAGCAGATTGATCCGGTTGACGAAGAAGGGGACAAGATTATCGATTTTTCCCTTTATGATGCAAGACGTGCCGGCTTTGAAAAAGCCGTATTCATCATAAAAAAAGAGAATGAGGAAATTTTCCGCGAGTGCATTTCCGCCCGTGTCGAAGGTTTTATGGAAGTGGAATATGCGTATCAGCAGTTAGATGACATTCCGCAGGGCTTCACGGTACCGGAAGGCCGTGTAAAACCATGGGGGACCGCTCACGCCGTATATGCGGCAAGAAACGCGGTAAAGGGTGCTCCCTTTGCGGTAATTAATGCGGATGATTATTACGGAGTGGAAGCGTTTGCCAAACTGTATGATTTTTTAAGCACACACGAAGATGATGAAAAATACCGTTATGCCATGGTCGGATACCGCCTTGGCAATACATTAACGGAGAACGGCTCCGTTTCGAGAGGATGCTGTTCTTCCAATGAAGAAGGTTACTTAACGGATATCGTGGAACGCACCAAGATCATTAAAACCGAAGACGGTGCGGCATTCTCCGAAGACGGCGGGGAGACATTTACTCCGATTTCACCGGATACGATTGTTTCGATGAATCTTTGGGGATTCACACCGAGTATTCTAAAGGAACTCGAGGGTGCACTGGAAGGATTTTTCCGTGAGAAACTGCCGACCAATCCGGAAAAAGCGGAATGCTATCTTCCGATGGAGGTGGACCGCCTTTTGAAGGAAGGAAAAGCGACCGTAAATGTACTCAGCAGCTCCGATAAATGGTTTGGAGTAACCTACAAGGAAGATAAGCCGTATGTGGAGGCTTCCATTCGTGCCCTGAAGGAAAAAGGAGTTTATCCGAAAAATCTTTGGAAATCATGAATTCGTGTTGGACATTTGTTGGACGATGGGGCGTACAGTAGTAGTGTTGTTATGGTTTTACAGTAGGAGAACACTATGGGTTACAACGAAGACTTAGAACAGATTATAAGTGCGAAAAAGAAAATGCTGCCCTATTTGTCGGGGCCGGCATTACATTCTGCGGTTGCGGAGATTGCTTTTCTTTCCCATTATCTGAATATTCTGAAGAATAAAGAGAAAGATGAAGAGCAAAAGAAAATCACCCTGCAGAATGTTGCAATGGCGAATTACGAAATCGATCAGGTGAAAAGGATCGAGGAAGCGGCGAAAGAATGCGAAAAGATTTCAAGAATTCTCGGCCTGTCGCCTGAAGAACCCGTGTCGGAAGAGTATTATGACTATCTTATGAATCCCGGTTCATTCGAGAGGGAACGCGAGAAAAACGGAATGCACGATACATCCCATTCCATTAATGATTACGAGGATGAGGAAGAAAAAGACGTAAGTCCCGCTGTTCCCGAAAAGAAACCGGAAGTCAAACCGAATGTCGCAAAGGAGAACAATCAATCCGATGAATGGGACGAGGAAGAAGAAGCGCCCAAAAAGAAGGATTTTCAGAGTATTCTTCGCGGCTATCGTTTCCTGGAACAGGTCAAATCCCTTCATGAGTCTTTGAAGGAAACCCTTAAGGATTTGGAGGAAGACGATTCGAAGCTTTCGGAGGAAAGCAGGTTTAAGCGTCTTGCATTCAGAGAGTATGAAGAAATGAAAGCGGCGCTGGCATTTGCCGTAAAGGCCAGTGATGAGGCGAACGAAGATGCTTCTCCGGATCGTCTGTTTACCGCGCTCGATATTTATCAGAAGAAAGCGGATGCCTATGCAAAAAAGCGTAAAGCACTTGAGGAAGCGAATGTTGCGGGGGCAGGGCAGAACGTGATTCTGACAGATGAAGAGGAAAAAGCGGAAAAAACACGTCTTCGTGCTTCAAAGAAATGGCAGAAAAAGGCAAAGGACCTATTCGGGAAATTAAAATCTGCATTGCGCGGTTTGCATTTTTCCGACTTGGAAAGTCCGGAATCGGGCAATTCGACTGACAGTGAAGCACTTCCTCCCAAAGAAGTATTCAAGAGTTTCTCCAAGTACCGTGAGTATCTGGGAGACGAAGTTGTTCTGAACGATTACAATCCGGAAGATTTTAAAGAAGAAAACCGGACCGGCAAGTGGTTCCGTGAAGACGACTATGACTGGATGTTTTCCGGGGAACGTAAAGTGCCGCAGAACAATCAGGGACAAAACAGAAAAGAAGAGGATGCCAATCTGGACGGCTTCGTAATCTATGAAGATCCCTGGTACCAGGAAATCCCGGAAGAACAGTGGGAAATGATTCGCGAAGATTCCGGAATGTCGATGGCGGAAGGATATTCGAAACGTTTCAGCTCAGAGGCGGATGTTCTTGCATCCATGCTGGAGAGTAATCCGAACGGCGGATATGCTCCTTCCTCGGCAGATGCCGCACAGACCGTATTTGTATTATGGCTGATGGGACACAAAGGATTCGGTCTGGATGCGGTAACGAGATTTGCAGGCGGTCCTCTGTACAACAAAAGAGGAGAGATTGTTAACGCGGATGAATTGGCAACCTTGTCCAAACTGCGCGAAGAATTCGTTCAATTCTGCAAGGATAATCCCACGACGGGAGCGGAAGCCGGTAATCCGGAAAAGTACAAAGCAAGTGCCGAGAATTGGGCCAACTGCTTTAAGCACGCAACAAACCGTATCAAAGAATATAAGCTTCCGGAGATTGATTACACGGATAAGAATCAGGTATTGGAGCATATTGACGAATTCGTTATGCTTTCCAAACTGGGATTTTATTTTGAAAAAGAAGTTCCGATTATTCTTGGAGGAGACAATCTTTCCGTGCCGGTAAAGGACATCGCGTCCACGGTATTGGGAGGAAAGAAGGAATACCGGAACATGATCAGTGACTGGAATGCCATTAAATGCGTTATGAATCCGATTTCCAAAGGATTTGCGGACGCACCGGTACCCGAAAATGTGAAGGGAATGAGACTTTGCGATTTTGCGGCTGGAGTCGGGCATGTGTCAGCCTATCGTGCAATGGCCGGAAAAGTAATCAATCCTTATGCCGGAATGAAACTTTCGGATGTGACGAAAGAAGCAAAAACGAAGAGTCTTTACCTGTTCGGGGCGACCGAAGATGTTGCGGGATGGCATACGGCCAATTCTGCGCAAAGATTCGTATACAAAGATTTTATGGGATTCTATCTCGGACGAGACAGAGACAGCTTTTTAAAAACCGTCGAGAAAGAATTCGATATGAAATCGGAAGAAGCGCGTCAGCTGGCCAAGGAAGATGTGGTTGAAGCGGCATCAAGAATGATTTCCTATACATTCGGAGAGATGCGTACACGTCTTTTGGAAACGGGGGATGACCCGGCCGCCATGCGCGAGTTGATTAAAGGTCAGATTGAAAACCGGAGTGTCCGCGCGTGGATTGACGATTCTTTCTGCAACAAGATTATGACCGACAGGGAACAGGCCGTTCTTGCATGCCTCGGACTTGAAGCCAGCGACGCATTTCTCTTTGACGGGAAAACCGCAGCGGAACTCTGGGGAGAGAAATATGCGGATGTAGAGGATCCGGTTGAGAAAGAAACTTTGCTTCAGGCTGAGATTCTGAAGAAAATTGCTATCGGAGATTCGCGGATTCAGTTAAAGGACTGGGAGATCGGAGAGGACGGAGAACTGATCCCGGTAGCACCGATTACCGTTTTGGAAAAGAAGGAAAAACTGAAAGAGATTCTGGATTTCGGCTCCTCCTATAAGATAATGCTTCAGGAAGGTCTTCGTGAGTTTCAGACCATTCAGGATACCCTTTCGCTGACACAGAAAAACCCTGCTGCGAACCGTAAGGGTTCCGCAAATAAAGAGGGAAGCCCGGCTTACCAGGAGATGTGTCTGTGTCTGGATCAGGTTGTTCGCGATTTGGACGGAGAACTGTTCCAGGGAAAAGGCAATGCATACCGTACGGAAATACATCTTCAGAAGCTTTTTATCGCGGCACAGAATTATAAAAAAGAGTGCAAGGGTATTCATCCGGGATCTCCGGAGGAAACCTGCTTTAAGTGTGCGGAACAGCTGATTGAACTGTTTTCTGTATATGACGAGAGAATTCAGACTTACAGGAATGCCATCGACAGCAGTCTTTCCATTGACGGCAGAAATTACGGGGATATTACCGATGCGCCGTTTATTCATTTAATGAGTAAAATGAATAAAATCGCCCGCTTCCTTGCCGTGCCGGTTCCCACGGATGAAGAGGCTGCCAAAAAGTATGCGCAGGATGCCCTGGTACGCAAACAGTGGGAACTTTCCGGCATGAAGATTCACGGTAAGCACCATCCGAAAGAGAACTACGAAAAAGCCGTTGAATTCCTGAAAACAGAGATTGCCAATCTTTGCAAAGAAGGAACGGCCGGAATCGAAGATATCAGAAAGTACGATCATTTAAATGAGGAAATCGAGCGTCTGGCAGGAAATCCGGCTTTCAAGACAATCATGGACACCTCTCCGAAATTCGCGTTAGAGAATTGGAGAAATATCGAAAGAGCTACCGGTGAAAAAGCATCGGAATATGTAACCAATGTTGCGATGATTAAAGCGGATTATACCACTTTCTCCAATTATCTTGCGGGAATCGAGCATCCGATGGGCGAAGAACCAACGGAGGATACGAAAAAACAAATGCGGACCGACGCGCGTCAGGCATTGAATGATTTAATGGCCTATGTGAATGACGGAGAAGGAAACAAATACGTTAAAGAAGTCGAAAGAAAGAAGGTATATAAGAAACTGACCGGTTTAATTCTGGATCAGATTCTTGCGCAGGAAGAAAGCGGATTCCGTCTTCGTCAGGAAGCCGTTGCGGAAGAAATCAGTCTTTCCAAGGGAATCCGTCTTGGCGGAAGAACCTATAATGAAATGTTTAAGTGGACTTATAATCTGCTGGAAGGCGGAAAGGTTTTGGAAGGCAATAAGCTTTCCTCCACCTTAAAATACCTTGACCAGGGCGAATTAAAGACTCAGATTCAGAAAGAACTGTCCAGAAATTTTGTCGATAACAATAACAGGGCGAGTCTACAGGCCGAGATTGGAAGAAAGCTTTAAATCCAGCTTCGTATTTCTCATGATAAAAGAAAGCCCGAGCCCTAAAAATGTGCAGGAGATCAGTTCCCCGAGTCCTACGGTGATAACATAGAACCAGTAAACGGTATGAATCTCATATCCCATAAATACAACGGGATCCGTTAAGCCGTACGCGTAAATTAATACAAGGGGAACAACCAGCATGTTTCCGACAATGGGAGGAATGGAACCTAAAACGGTGCCCGCTATGCCGAGCGCCGTTTTTTTGTTTTTGGAATCCGCTTTCTGAATCCGGCTTCTGAAAATGCGGCCGATTACATATGTCAAAGCGGCGGCTGCCAAAGTGGTAAGCGAACCGAAAATAACATCCTGAATAACGGAACCGATCAGAATGTTGCTAAGCAAACATCCGATAAAAAGTCCGGGAATGGCTGCGGGGGTGAAAAGGGAAAGAATGGTGAGCGCTTCGGAGAAGCGTACCTGGATTGCCATATTGGCAAGTCCCAATGCGTTGGCAAGAAAAGTAAGCACAACGTACAAAGCGGCTATGATTGCCGCACTGGTAATGAAATACACAGATTTTTTCATGATGAAATTGTCTCCTTAGTTTTGTTTTAAGTGAGGATGGTTTCGAACTCACTGATGAATGATACAAATGCCGTCTTTGCGGTATTGTGTACAAAAGCGGGCCGCCGTTTGGCGACCCGCTCATTATATCTTATCCGTTTTCAAAAAGCAAACTCTTTTTGATTATTTTACCACGATATCATTATCCGGAGTGGAAGAGGATGTATCTTTTTTGCCGGTCACATCGGTTCCGGTAATGGTTACGATTACGATACCGTTTACAAGTTTTACGTTAATGTGGCTGTCGGACGCATGCTTGGAACGAAGATTGTCCGTCAGTGTATTTAAGGGAACCCCCAGAATGTCACCGACGCTTTCACGCATAACGCAACTGGATCCCAAGAAAGAAGAGTCGCTGTCAACATTCATGCCTGCATCTGACTCGAGCTTGTCAAAGTAAGGCTCGCTTGCGGAATCGGAAAGAACTCTTGCATCCGTAGTTGCGGCAAGGAAGGCCTGTCTTACGGAATCGGCCAGCTGGATGTCGGAGCTGACATTTGTTTTTTCGATATACTTCAATAACATCGGTGCCATAACGGCAACCAGAATTGCCATGATACCGATTACGATGATTAATTCAACCAATGAAAAACCGGAACTAGACTTTTTCTCCATTTTCATTTCCTCCTAATTTACCTGAAAAATAGCACTTTTGCGAATCGTTGTCAAATACCATCAAATGCATTATAATAACCTTGGCAAAGTGCGTAATTTCAAGGTTTATGCGCATTTTGACCTTCGTTTTCGTTACATATTCAGACATCGATAACGAAAATAATGACACAGATAACGATAAAAGAAGGGCATTTATAATGAAAATTGTTGTTTTGGCTGGTGGAAATTCCACAGAAAGAGATGTATCCCTGATTTCCGGAACGGGTGTTTACAAGGCATTAAAAAGCAGAGGACATCAGGTTGTTTTGCTGGATGTATATCTGGGAGTACACGATGTGGATCTGTCCACCGTATTCGATTTGGAGCGCGACTGGAGCGAGGGAATCCGTGCAATCAGTGCAGAAAACCCGAGCCTGGATGATATTCGCGCCTTAAAAAAGGGAGAGAGAAGCTTCTTCGGAGAAAATGTTCTGGAGATTTGTAATCAGGCAGACATTGTATTCATGGCGCTTCACGGTGCAAACGGGGAGGACGGAAGAATTCAGGCCGCCTTTGATTTGATGGGAATCAAGTACACGGGAACCGATTATTTAAGCAGTGCCATCTGTATGGATAAGGCGGTTACGAAGAAGTTTTTTATAGAGGGAGGGGTACCGACTCCGAAGGCCGTTACCATTTACAATCATCCCGCAACTTTAAAAAAAGATGTTAAGAATGCTGTGGAGAAGATTGGTTTTCCGCTTGTGGTGAAAGCCTGCAACGGCGGTTCCAGCGTGGGCGTGTATATCGTTTCCTCGCAGGATGAGGTAAATGATGCCATAAGAAATGCATTTACATATGACAATAAAATCCTCATGGAAGAGTTTATTAAGGGACGCGAACTTACCTGCGGCGTAATTAAAGGGAAAGCACTTCCGGTGGTTGAAATTGCTCCGGTCGCGGGATTCTATGATTATAAGAATAAGTATCAGGCCGGAAGCACGGTGGAAACCTGTCCTGCCGAAATCGGTGAGGAACTGACAAAGAAAGTTCAGGCGGTCAGTGAACTGGCGTACGAAACTCTGGGACTTGAAACCTATGCGAGAATTGACGTGATGCTGAAGAAAAACGGAGATGTATATTGTCTGGAGGCAAACACGCTTCCGGGA
>CADCOL010000216.1 GCA_902803015.1 uncultured Lachnospiraceae bacterium
CCCTGTGCTCCGTAAGGATCCTGAGCACCGTAAGGGTCATTCGAATGATCCTGACGATTGTTTAATCCGTACGTAGTCGCCGTCATTTTATCCGCATACATATCCCACGCATTCATGGTGGACTGTTCCCTGAACGACGAATCAAGCTGACGAATTGAAATACCGCAAAGAATCCAGATTACAATTCCGAGCATGATTCCGATAATGGAGAATACCAATGTTACAATACAAGCCGCAAGCAAAAGGCCGAAACCTTTTAAACGCTTGTCGTTGTGATTCATAAGAATTGCGGTATAAACAAGTCCCGCAATTGCAATGACGCCTCCGAGAACACGTACAACACTCTGGAACATAATCAGTCCGGTTGAAGCATCCGCAAAACGTCCGATGGAATACGCAAAGAATGTTATGACGTTAATTCCGATAATAACACCGTTAATCAGTTTCCCCCGGTTCGCAATTTCGTTTAATTCCATATTTTCCTCCCCTTTACTATGAAACGTTAGCGCAACATGCTCACAGATTTATTATGCAAGTTCCTTCTCCAAAGATTCACGGATTGCTTTAATAAACTGTTCACTATTTAATACCGTAACATCTTTTAACGAAGTAATCAATGCCAAATCCTTGGTCATCTTTCCGCTTTCAATCGTGGAAAGGGTTGCCTTCTCGAGTTTGTCGGCAAATTCCATGAGTTCCTTGTTTCCGTCGAGTTCGCCGCGCTTTCTTAATGCGCCGGTCCATGCAAAAATCGTAGCAACGGAGTTTGTGGAGGTTTCCTCTCCCTTTAAATGCTTGTAATAATGACGCTGTACGGTTCCGTGTGCTGCTTCGTATTCGTATACTCCGGACGGAGAAACAAGTACGGAAGTCATCATTGCCAGTGAGCCGAATGCGCTGGAAACCATGTCGGACATAACATCGCCGTCATAGTTCTTGCAGGCCCAGATAAATCCGCCCTTGGATTTCATGACACGTGCAACCGCATCATCAATCAAAGTGTAAAAATAGGTAATGCCCGCTGCTTCGAATTTATCCTTGTATTCCGCATCAAAGATTTCCTGGAAAATATCCTTGAAATTGTGATCGTATTTTTTGGAAATGGTATCCTTCGTTGCAAACCAAAGATCCTGCTTGGTATCAAGTGCAAAATTGAAACATGCTCTTGCAAACGAATCAATGGAACGATCAAGGTTGTGCATACCCTGAATAACACCCGGTCCGTCAAAATTATGAATGGTTGCTCTGCTGACGCTTCCGTCATCCGCGGTAAATACGATTTCCGCTTTACCCGGTCCGTCGATTTTCATCTCGGTATTCTTGTAAACATCACCGTATGCATGACGGGCAAGTGTAATCGGAGCTTCCCAGTTACGAACGCAGGGTTCGATTCCTTTTACAACGATGGGTGCGCGGAATACGGTTCCGTCAAGCATCGCACGAATCGTTCCGTTCGGAGATTTCCACATTTCCTTTAAGTTATACTCTTCGACTCTGGCTGCATTCGGCGTAATCGTTGCGCATTTTACGGCAACACCGTACTTTAATGTCGCATTCGCGGAATCCTTGGTTACCTGATCGTCGGTTTCGTCTCTGTGCTTTAATCCGAGATCATAGTACTCGGTCTTTAAATCGATGAAAGGAAGAAGCAAATCGTCCTTAATCATCTGCCAGAGGATTCTGGTCATTTCGTCGCCATCCATCTCGACAAGCGGTGTGGTCATCTGAATCTTGCTCATGGGGTTCTCCTTTATAAAAAAACTAAAATATCTGTTTTACGATTAAATCTTTAAATCAACCTGCAGTGCGGATACGAGTTCACGAAGCTTCGCATCAAGCTCGTCATCCGTCATGACGGTAACACGGCCCTGTTCGTACTGCTCATCAACCCAGTTCTTCATCTCTTCCACGATTTTATCCTTCTTGTCAACCGCGGAATCACCCTTTAAGTGATAGGTGGAATTAATCCAGATTGCGATGCCGGCAAGACCGGAAGTGTTGGAAACCGCACATTTGCAGGGACGGTTTAAGAACTTGTCGGTATCAAAAATACTGTAAATCTCCTCGTTCTTCAAAAGTCCGTCCGCATGAATGCCGGCACGGGTAACGTTAAAGTTCTTTCCGACAAACGGAGTCATCGGAGGAATCTTATATCCGATTTCTTTCTCATAATACTCTGCAAGCTCGGTGATCACGGTTGTATCCATGCCGTTTAAATCACCCTTCAGCTGTGCATATTCGAATACCATCGCTTCAAGCGGTGTATTACCGGTTCTTTCGCCGATTCCGAAAAGCGAAGTATTGATTCCGGAACAGCCGTAAATCCATGCCGTCGTGGAATTCGTTACTGCCTTGTAAAAATCATTGTGACCGTGCCATTCAAGAAGTGCATGCGGAACACCTGCGTTTACATGTACCGCGTAAATGATACCCTGTACGGAACGGGGAATCGCCGCACCGGAGAAGTTTACGCCGTAGCCCATGGTATCGCAGAGACGGATTTTAACCGCAATGTGATACTCTTCCATCAGTTTCATCAGTTCCATACAGAACGGAACAACGAAGCCGTAGATATCCGCACGGGTAACGTCTTCCAAATGACACCTCGGAGAAATGCCCTCTTCGAGACACTGGCGAACAATGCCGAGATAATGATCCATTGCTTCGCGACGGGTCATTTTTAATTTTAAGAAAATATGATAATCGGAGCAGGATACCAGAATACCGGTTTCCTTCATGCCGATTTCTTTAACCAGTTTAAAATCTTTCTCGGAAGCTCTGATCCAGCTGGTAACTTCCGGGAACTGATAACCGCGTTCCATGCACTTATATACGGCATCGCGGTCTTTCTTGGAATATAAGAAAAATTCGGACGCACGAATCATGCCCTTCGGTCCGCCGAGTCTGTGCAGATAATCGTAAATCGTTACAATCTGCTCGGTGGAATAAGGTGCTCTTGACTGCTGACCGTCACGAAATGTGGTGTCGGTAATCCAGATTTCCTTCGGCATGTTATGAGGTACCACTTTATCGTTAAAAGGTACCTTCGGTACTTCGGAATACGGGAACATATTACGGAAAACGTTCGGTTTCTTCACGTCATCCAGAATATACATATGCTCTTCAATTTCCAGAAGATTGCTTTTTTCGTTCATGTAGACCGGACGATTTTCAAATCCGGTGCTCTCATCATACTCGTACATAGTGACTCCTTTACTGTGTGCGCACACACTTCTTTATTCTATCACCGTTTTTATGCTTGTCAATTCTTTCGATTACGAATCACAACGAAAAAGAGGAAGCAAATGCTTCCCCTTTTTCTTTATATAACCCCCTTTTACGCCATTCGGCGCTTTACAACATTTTAAGCATCCACATTGTTTGCAGCAACCTTGTCTGCCCTTGCCTTAACTTCGGCTTCCTGAACATCGCTCGGGCACTGCTCGTAACGTACGAATTCGTATTCATAATCTCCGCTTCCGCCTGTCATGGAACGAAGGTCGGTGCAGTATCCGTAAAGGTTCATCATCGGGATTTCCGCCTCAACAACGGTCTTTCCGTTTCCTGCGGGATTCATTCCGAGTACACGTCCGCGGCGCTTGTTTAAGTCACCCATTACATCACCGGTGAACTTGTCCGGTACGGTAACTTTTAAGTTTTCAATCGGCTCAAGGAGAACCGGTCCGGCTTCCATGAAGCCTTTCTTAAATGCCTGGATGGTAGCGGTCTTGAATGCCATTTCCGAAGAGTCAACCGGATGGTAAGATCCGTCGTAAAGGATACCCTTTACACCGACAACCGGATATGCTGCCAAAGGTCCGCGGCCAACGGATTCCGCCATACCTTTTTCCACTGCGGGGAAGTAGTTCTTGGGAACCGCTCCGCCGACAACTTCTTCTTCAAATACATAAGGTGTGGTCAGATCGCCTGACGGCTCGAAACGCATCTTAACGTGACCGTACTGGCCGTGTCCGCCTGACTGTTTCTTGTATTTGTATTCCACATCGGATTTCTTCTTAATGGTCTCGCGGAATGCAACCTTCGGTTTGGTCAGTTCGATTTCAACCTTGTATTCGTTCTTCAGACGGCTTGCAACCACGTCAATGTGAAGATCGCCCATACCGTAAAGCAGCATCTGCTTGTTCTCAGCATCATTGACTGCCTTTAAGGTCTGATCTTCATGCATCATTTTCTGTAAGGATTGTGCAATCTTGTCTACATCGCCCTTGTTGACTGCATGATATCTCTTATAGGTATAAGGCTTCGGAAGCTCCACTTTACCGTAGCGGATGATGTGAGCCTTGGTGGAAAGCGTATTTCCGGTTCTTGCTGCGGTAACCTTTGCAAGTGCACCGAGGTCGCCTGCATGAAGTTCGGAAACTTCGGAAGGCTTGTTGCCCTGAAGAACATAAATCTTACCGATTTTTTCTTCCACGCTCTTTTCGTCGTTATACATTAAGTCATCGGTTTTAAGTACACCGGACATAACCTTGATAAAGGAATATTTACCGATAAACGGGTCAACGATGGTCTTAAAAATATATGCGCTCTTCGTCTTCGAGAAATCGTAATTTGCTTCGAAAACTTCGTTGGTCTTTAAGTCAATACCTGCAACCTTGCGATTGTCCGGTGCGGGCATGTATTTTACGATATCATCCATCAGGGTGTAGATACCCTGGCAGAGGATGTTCGAACCCATGGAAATCGGAACGATGGAGCAATCGTCAACGGAAGTACGAAGTGCTGCACGAATTTCGTTCTCGGTGAAGGTCTCGCCGCCGAAATAACGTTCCATTAAATCTTCGCTCGTTTCCGCAACGGCTTCCATTAAAGTATCTCTGTATTTTGTCAGATACTCTTTGTTTGCTTCGGGAATCTCGCATTCTACGGCATCTTTGCCCTGCCATTTGAATGCTTTCTCGGAAACTACGTTTACATAGCCGACAAACTTCTCGTTCTCACGAATCGGAAGATGGAACGGAGCGATTTTATTTCCGTAAAGTGCGGTCAGATCTTCCACTACCTGACGATAGGAAGCATTGTCGATATCCATATCGGTTACAAAGAACATTCTGGGAAGTTTGAATTTCTCGCAGATATCCCATGCACGCTGGGTTCCTACTTCAACGCCTGCCTTACCGGAAACAACGATGATTGCCGCATCCGCTGCAGATGCCGCTTCTTCCATTTCACCTACAAAATCAAAGAATCCCGGTGCATCGAGTACGTTGATCTTATTGTCATTCCACTCCATGGCAATCATGGATGCATTGATGGAGATCTGACGCTTAATCTCTTCTTTGCCGTAATCGCTTACGGTATTCCCATCAGTTACCTTTCCCATTCTGGAAGTAAGGCCTGCCAAGTAAGCCATTGCTTCCGCGAGGGATGTTTTGCCTGCGCCCCCGTGACCAAGCAAAACGACATTTCGGATTTTATCCGTAGTGTAAATGTTCATTTGTGCCCCTCCAAATACATTATTTAAGTTTTATAAAAACCCAAGTAATATTTTACTTTATTTGTGCAATATTTACAAGAATAAAATGAATCCGAATTATTTTTGCTTCTTCGATCCGAATACGCGGATTAAAGTCGCCCCGATTCCCAGAATTGCAGCTGCCCCCAGTGCAATCAGGCCCATCAGGATATAGTTTTTCTCTTTCAGTTTATCAAGAAGCGAAGCCTTGCTTTCATCTTCCACGGCGATTTCGGAGGTTTCCTCCTCTGCAATTGCCTGATACTCTTCTTCGGTAAGCTTCGGAATCGCTTCTTCCACCTTCTCTCCGCATACCGTACAAACGCCCTCGTTGATTCCTTCTTCGTCAAGGGTCGGTTCTTTGATCATATTCCATTCAAAGGAATGCTCTTTTAAGGTATAAGTATCCTTCCATTCATATCCGCATGTTTCGCAGGTATGCTTCGTGTAACCGAATTCATGGCATTGCGCCTTTACGACTTCTTCTTTGCAGTTTGTGTGTTCGCAAACATATGTCGCAGGATCTTCCCTCGGAATCTCCGTTTTCATCGGCATTAAATCCACGTCATAGCAATAAACTTCATCCCTTAAAAATTCTTCCGTATTGCCTTCATCGACATAGGTGTAATTCATGATTTCCCCGATGAAAGGCTTACAGTAAGCCCTGCGGTTGGTGTTGTCCTCGTAGAAGGTGATTTTACCTTTTACGGAATTGTTTGTGATGGCGCCTTTGTAATCGGCCTCTTCTCCGTAGTAAATGTACATGCCGACCAGACCGCCGTTATGAACGTATCCGTGGTCAGAATCGTATCCGTCGATTTGAATTTCACAGCTTGTAATCGAAGGATATCCTGCGGAAACAACGCCGCCTAAAAACTGTTCATCCCTTGTTTCCTTGTCGGTATCGATGCAGACAAGCGTTATATCCGCTTTGCATTCATTCACGGTTCCCTGACCGTATCCCGCAATTCCTCCGACGCCGAACATGCGGTCATGCGCATGCAGCATCAGGATTCCGTCGATATTGCAATTGTCAATTGTACCGCCGTCCAGATATCCGGCGATACTGCCCAGAAATACCGGGACGTCGGATGTATGATTTCCCTGCACACCGTGAAGTGTCAGATCTTTTACGCTACCCGACAGGATATCAAACAGACCGCAAAAACTCGTATCATACACTTTCCGGTTTCCGTCATAGGTTTGCATCGTTCCGTCGCCGGCATCCCGTAACTGAAGATTCAGAAGCGCATATCCGTTTCCGTTAAAATCTCCGCTGAATGTAAACGGTTTCCAGCTTACATCCTTCATGTCGATGTCGTTCATCAGAATGTAGCTGCCCGCAGGATCTTTCGCAATATTCTGCAAATCCTCCGCCGTATAAATCTCCACGACCCCGTCCGCGCCGGCATTATCCGCCTTCGCGACCATCGGTTGCATCAAGAGTCCTACGGTCACGACCGCAACCAATAAACTTAACAAATACAAACAATACTTTTTCATGGCAATGATTCCCCATTCTTTAATTTGCGTCTGTATTATATCACTTGTTTTAACATTAATAAAATGTTACATTAAAGAAGCGCTACGTTTTTGAAAGTAGCGCAAAACATTTCAAACACACTTCTAAGGAGACTCACATGAAAGTTTGCGGAATCATTGCGGAATACAACCCTTTTCACAACGGCCACGAAAACCAGATTCGCATGGCAAAGGAATTGACCGGTGCGGACAAGGTTATCGTTGTAATGTCCGGCGATTTTACACAGCGCGGCGTTCCTGCATTTATGGATAAATACAGCAGAACCCGCATGGCGTTAAAAGGCGGCGCAGACCTTGTTCTGGAACTTCCCCTCTACTATTCCGTCGGAAGCGCCGAATTCTTTGCATCCGGTGCCGTAGCATTGCTTGACCGCATCGGTGTTGTGGATTCCCTCTGCTTCGGAAGCGAATGCGGCGACATCTCCATTCTGAAAGATATTGCCGATATTTTAACCGATAACAAAGAAGAGATTCACGAATTGATCCGGGAAAAAATGAAAACCGGACTTTCCTACCCGATGGCCAGAATGGCAACGATTGAGGAAATGATTCCGAATTCCTTCGAGCATGTTCAGGCCATGCGTGAGCCGAACAATATCCTCGGTTTTGAATATCTTCGCGCCATCAAGCAGCGCGAAAGCTCGATGGAACCCTTTACCAATCTTCGAATCGGTGCAGGTTATCATGAGCGTATGATGCAGTCCACCTTAAGTTCCGCCATGGCCATTCGTGAATCCATCGAAGAAACCGGATCAATTGACCGTATCGAAAGCCAGGTTCCCTACTATGTTTTCGATATCATGAAACAGGAATACAATCAGACCTTCCCGATTATGGAAGAAGACATTTCCGCAATGCTAAAATACAAAATGCTTCTGGATGCGGCAACCGGATACACATCGTATGTTGATATTTCATCCGATTTTTCCGATAAGATTTTAAAGAACTTAAACCGCTACTCTTCGTTCTCCCAGTTCTGCGATTTGTTAAAGAGCAAGGACATTACTTACGCAAGAGTCAGCCGCAGTCTTCTTCACATTCTTTTAAATATCCGCAAGGATCGCATGAACATGTTTATCGAAGATGATTATGTTTATTACGCAAGAATGCTTGGTTTCCGGGAAGAATCCAAAGAACTGCTGACCGAAATCAAGAATCATTCCGACATTCCGTTAATTTCAAAACTGGCGGACGCAAAGAATATCCTCGGCGAACATGCACTGACCATGCTCGAAGGCGATATCCAGTCCGCACATATTTACGATACACTTGTTACCGAGAAATTCCATTCGGCAACCGTAAGCGAATTCTCACGTGAAATTGTACGTGTTTAGATAGAGTTTCTCCTGCGAAACTCTCGCGCTAAGCGTGCATCCTCATGAAGTGTTTCTATCGGAAACGGCCTTTTGAAAAAAACCAAAAAAGCCCCGGGCAACTGCCCGGGGTTTATTCTTTAAGTCTCAATGCCGTTTTGTCACTGCACAAAATATGCGATAAATTCCGTATTCCGGTCGATTACG
>CADCOL010000217.1 GCA_902803015.1 uncultured Lachnospiraceae bacterium
ACATGGCATTTGTTACCGACTACATGGGAGTCAAATCCGGTCGTCAGATTGATAAATTCGCACAGGAAGGAAAACTGAAACTTACGAAGATTCCTTCCGTAAACGTAAAGGCACCCTGCATCGCGGAGAGTCCGGTTTCCTTAGAGTGTAAAGTTACGCAGGTATTGGAACTCGGCAGTCATGATATGTTTGTGGCGGAAGTTTTAAGTACCGATGTGGATGAAAAATATCTGGATAAAAACGGACGATTCGATTTGGCCAAAGCAAATCTGTTGGCCTACAATCACGGCGAATACTACGGACTCGGAGAGTATCTCGGCAAATTCGGGTACTCCGTTAAGAAGAGCAAATAAAGCAGATGCATAAGAGAAGTTTGTGTAAAAGAGAATTTTAGTAACAGGGGAGAGAAGAATGCCACATTCAGGAGGAGGCGGATCCCACGGAGGCGGATCCCACCACAGCAGTCACAGCAGTCACAGCAGCCATCACAGCAGCGGGGGCAGCAGTACACCCGCCAGAAAGTCCGGCTCAACGGCTTTTGATGGCGCAACGAGATATCTGTATTACAACAAAAACAGAATGCCTGTTTTTGTTTATGCCAATTACGATATCCGTAACGAAAAGAAAAGACTGACAAGTCTGCGTATCTGTCTGCTGATTTTCATGATTATTCCGTCCATTGCAATCACAGCATTGATTACGTTTTTTGGCGCGGGACATTTTCCCAAAAAGCTGGCAGATAATTACGACACGAGGATTTACGTGGAGGACAATCTGGGCATTGTGACGAACGAGGCTGCATTGATTGCATCCATGCAAAGATTTCAGGATAAGACCGGAATTACGCCGGTACTGGTTACGCAACCGAACAGCGTCTGGAAGGAACATTATTCGAGCCTTGAGGATTATGCATACGAGGATTACTTAAACCGTTTCGGTGATGAAAAGCATTTCTTAATCGTTTACACGACGGAAACTGCGGAAGACGGTTTTGAGGAATGGTACTGGGAAAGCATGCTGGGTGACGATACGGACGGAATCCTCGGAAGTAAAGAGACGGATTTCTTTACCGATCATCTTCATGACTATCTCCTGCAACCGAGCCGGTACAGCGTGGATGCGGCGATTGCGCAGGCTTTTGACGATCTGACACCGGTTGCCATGAAAAAGTATTTTGATTGGTTTGCAATCTGTACGATCGGGTTTGAAGTTTTCTTCCTGTTACTGATGATTCCGCTGATGGATTTTCATCCGACCAGGGAAAAGAATTACAGCCATGCCGAAATATGCGATCCAAAATTCGTGGACGAGGAAGAGTGCGATTATTGCGGAGGCATTTATATTGTCGGCATGCATTTATCCTGCCCGCACTGCGGCGCGCCCGTAAAACCGCATGATTTTACGCTTGACGAGCAGGGAAATATTTCGCAGATGATTAATTAGAATTTGTTGGACATTAGTTGGACAGGCCGGTGTAGAGTATCCATGTAGCATGGATGGAATAACTGTTTGCCGGCCTGTTCCCATAAGGATTGCCGGCTGAAGCATAATAATCATAAATAAAGAGGTAAGAACTATGCCGAACGGAAAAGACGAACAATTCATCAAAGGAGTCCTTTACGAAATCAAAAATAAGGGGATTCCCGCATGGGACGACAAAAAAATCGCAGAATACAAGAAAATCATGGACACCAGGGAAAGCCGCAGCCGCGCTTTGTTTCAGGCAAAGGCGGAGGTCTTTTTATCCAGGCTTGCAAAAGGATTGCCGAAGAATGACTGCGATAAGCTGATAGATCGAATCATCAATCTGGACAATCAGTATGCTGTCTTTGAAGATATTATCAAGCATATGGATTACAATTTCCTGGAAGAAAGTGAATCCGTTTTGCTTGATGCTTTCTGCGGTGATCTCGGCGGAAACCGTGCAGACATGAATGATATGCAGTCATCCCTGGAGGACATTAAGTCATTCATTCAGATGCGCAGGGAAGAACTCGGGGATTCGCTGAATTATGAATTGAACGACGAGGAAAAGGAAGCGCAGCAGCAGAATTATATCGAGTTGGTCAATCAGTATGACGGAGTGATTCTTTCACACTTTGCCAAAGCATATCCCATGTCCGAAGCGGATTATCAGTATGCGAAAAATGGCATGCTTTTCGATCAATCAGGCGATGTCAAAAATATGGAAAAATGTGTTGATTTCCTGCTGACCGATCTCGGACAGGGCCTGAGCCCGGACGAATTCAAGGCAATGGGTCACAGGATTATGAAGAACAAGGAATTAAGAAACGTTCTTCTTGATTTCGTAAAATTCGGAACCGGGAAAATCTATGACAGGAACTTTGACAGTTTTAAGGAGGCTGTTCTGAACGAGGATCCGGAAGCCATTGCAACGATTCGCAAGGCTGTGAATCTCGAAAAGCAAAAAATCGGTGCCGGCTTTAAGCAGGAAGAGGATAAAGCGGAAGAAGAGTTTCAAAAGCTCTATGAGGACATTTATTCACAACCCAGACTGGATGTTTCTTCCAATGCGAAGGCCGAACGCTCGGTACAGTTTGATCTTTCATACGACAGAGGCAGCGAAGGCTACCTTCGGAAGATGAGCATTGTTTTAAATATGGCCGGAATTTCCTTAAACGAGCAGAACTATGATCTGATGCTCGTCAAGGTTCAGCAGAACAGGGAATTACATCAGACATTGCTGGATATCTGCGACTATGCGGAATATAGCTGGCTGAACATTCACAGACGTGAATTGATTACTCTTTTTGCCCAGGGCGTATATATTGATAAATATGAATCCGATCCGAATCTGGCGAAGGCGATTATTGATTCTTATATCGAGGGCAGAAAGAGCGAACTGAAGCCGGAGGATGAAGAACTTCAGAAGGAAGACGAAAAGAAGCAGGAAAATGAGCCCGGGGAAGAGGACGGAGAGGAATATAACAACGAGGATCCGTTCAAGGTAGAGCAACTCTCTCCGGAAGAAATCATAGCAAGAAGAGTTGCACCCTGGGAGAAGAAGGTTGCTCCGGAGGAAAAAATTGACGACGGCGGCTTCGATATCGAAGGCATGGACGGCGGCAAGATTCATATTGCACCCCCGAATCCGAATCTGTTTAAGAACGA
This sequence comes from uncultured Lachnospiraceae bacterium, assembly GCA_902803015.1. Lineage (GTDB taxonomy): Bacteria > Bacillota > Clostridia > Lachnospirales > Lachnospiraceae > UBA3766. The sequence goes on from CADCOL010000217.1 coordinate 3,133, forward strand.
TAATGATATTGTCATTGCGCCGCCAAATGTCCCGAATTATCAGGACTACCTGAACGGCAAAAACAAAGAAGAGAAGATTGTCGAAGACGAGAACATCATTAATACAAACGT
>CADCOL010000218.1 GCA_902803015.1 uncultured Lachnospiraceae bacterium
TAAGTGAATCAATAAATCAATATAAAGGAGAAACAATATGGGATCATTTGTTGAACACATCAAAGAAAAAGCAAAAGGCGCAAAGAAAACGATTCTTCTTCCCGAAACCATGGATGACAGAACCTACTATGCTGCAGAGCAGGCGATGAAAGAGGGCATTGCGGACCTGATTCTGATCGGTTCCCGGGCTGAAATCGACGAGCATGTAAAGAGCACCGGCGTTGACATTTCCGGCGCGCGTATCGTAGATCCTGCAAACTATGAGAAACTTGAAGATTACGTTCAGTTATTATACATCACCAGAAAAGCAAAGGGCATGACTCCCGAAGAAGCAAGAGAAATCCTTCTTACCAACACGATTACCTTCGGTATCGTAATGTTAAAGGCCGGAGATGCAGACGGACTTGTTGCAGGTGCCTGCCACTCAACGGCTGACACACTTCGTCCTTCCCTTCAGATTCTTAAGACCAAAGCAGGCTGCAAGCTTGTTTCCGCATTCTTCGTAATGGACGTTCCGAACTGCGAATATGGTGCAAACGGTACCTTCATCTTTGCGGATTCCGGTCTGAATCAGGATCCGAACCCCGAAGAACTTGCAGCAATCGCAGATTCTTCCGCAGCAAGCTTCAAGCAGCTGGTTGGTGCAGATCCCGTTTGCGCAATGCTTTCCCATTCCACGGTTGGTTCCGCGAGACATCCGTTGGTAGATAAAATGGTAGAAGCAACCAAGATTGCAAAAGAGCAGTATCCCGACCTTGTGGTTGACGGTGAATTCCAGCTCGATGCAGCAATCGTTCCTTCCGTTGCAAAGTCCAAAGCGCCGAATTCCGATGTTGCAGGTAAGGCAAACGTTTTGATTTTCCCGAACCTCGATGCAGGAAACATTGCATACAAGATCGTTCAGAGACTTGCAAAGGCAGATGCTTACGGACCTATCCTTCAGGGTATTGCAAAGCCGGTTAACGACCTTTCCCGCGGATGCTCCGCAGAAGATATCGTCGGTGTTATCGCAATCACCGTAGTTCAGGCAATGGCTGACTAAGCAGGATTTTTCCGGCAGTCGCAGAAGAGTAAGACAAAAAGGACCCCCGTCCGACGGACGGGGGTTTGTTTTTTGCTGTATTGCCGCAATTCGAGTCAAATTTGGGCATAAAAAACCCCGTCCATCGGACGGGGCAGTAGATTACGCTTCCTGCTTGATGACTTCTTTTTTGTTGTAAGTACCGCAAGCCTTGCATACTCTGTGAGGAACTGTTAAAGCGCCACACTTGCTGCATTTAACCAAAGTGGGAGCAGTCATTTTCCAATTCGCTCTTCTTTTATCTCTTCTTCCCTTGGAAGATTTATTCTTAGGACAAATCGACATCTTATTACACCTCCAATTCACAGATATTTCAACGGTCCAATCGAACCTGATTGTTTCAAAATCACGTACTTAACGATTATATACAAAATATGGGAAGTTTGTCAATAAATTTTTCCCCGTTTTTTACGATATCTTGATTTTTTGAGCATTTTCTAGTATATTAAATTGGTATGCGTGTGTAGTCCGCACGGTTTTTCAAGAGTACCATGCGGGCATAAATTTGGCAACAGACAGAAAGGTATTTTATGAAAGAATTCCTGCACGTAGCTTTGGACGGAATGGGCGGCGATTATGCACCCGGCGAAATCGTACACGGTGCCGTGGATGCCGTGAACGAAATGGACCGCGTGAAAGTCACGATTCTCGGCGACGAAGCGGCCATCAAAGAAGAATTGTCCAAATATGAATATGATAAAGAACGAATCATTGTATATCCGACCACGGAAGTGATTGAAATGGCGGAGCATCCGGTGAATGCAATCCGTACCAAGAAGGATTCCTCGATTGTACGCGGTATGTACCTTGTAAAGAACGGGGAATGCGATGCATTTTTATCCGGCGGATCGACCGGAGCGATTTTAGTCGGCGGTCAGACCATTGTCGGTCGTGCCAAAGGCGTGGAAAGAAGTCCTCTGGTTCCGATGTTTCCGACGTTGAACGGATTTTCCCTGCTGATTGACTGCGGCGCAAACGTGGATTCCAAACCTTCGCAGCTGGTACAGTATGCGAAGATGGGTACCATATATAAAAGGGAAATGATGGGTGTCAAGAATCCGACCGTCGGTATCGTCAATATCGGTGCAGAAGAAGAGAAGGGAAATGCTCTTGTTAAAGAAACCTTCCCGCTTTTAAAAGAGTGTAAGGATATCAATTTTGTCGGCTCCGTGGAAGCCAGGGACATTCCGTTCGGTAATGTGGACGTTATGGTCTGCGATGCGTTTGTCGGCAATGTGATTTTAAAATTATACGAAGGTACCGCATCCGCACTGATGAAAGCCATGAAAGAAGGCATGATGTCTTCCGTAAGGGGTAAAATCGGCGGCGCGCTCGTAAAACCTTCCCTGAAAAAGACTCTGGTAGCTTATACCGCAGCGGATCAGGGCGGAGCACCGATGCTGGGATTAAAGGGCCTTGTCGTAAAAATGCACGGCAACTCCAAGGCGATTGAATGCAAAGCAGCCATTCGCCAGTGCTTAAGACTTCATGATGCCGATATCGTGAACAAAGTCCGTGAGAATATGGCACCGCCCGAAAAGAGTAACGAGAATAAAGAAGAAAGCGAACAGTAAGTATAAATGGAACGTGAATTGGAAGTGTTAAAGAATGCCATCGTGGATACGTTAAATGTTTATCCCGATGAAATAACGCCCGAGACCACATTTTTGGGAGATCTCGGTGCGGATTCTTTAGACGTTTATCAGATTGTTATGGCCGTGGAAGAAGAGCTGAATATTACACTGGACAATGACGATATCAGGAAAGTTACCAATGTAAGAGAAGCGGTTGCACTGATTCGTACGGCGGAGGAGAATCAATGACGGCGAGCGAGATTCTGCCTATCCTCGAAGAACGGATCGGATACCGGTTTAAGGATTCGTCCCTTGCGATATCCGCGATGACACATCCGTCCTTTATGAACGAGATGAAAATCAATAAATGGGAACATTATCAGCGCCTGGAGTACTTGGGAGATGCGGTTTTGGA
>CADCOL010000219.1 GCA_902803015.1 uncultured Lachnospiraceae bacterium
ATTGAAAACCCGCTTCAGAATTATTTGGGAGACTGCAAGCTCTCCATTAACGATGACGACGTGCTTTTGATTGTACCGACGAATCCCTTTGCGGGGAAATATCTGCAAAGAGAAGGCATGATGGATCAGGTACGGGAGACCATTAATGAGAGCGTGGGCAAAGAAGTTCCGACCGAGTTAAAGATTCTCGGAGAAGAGGAAGAGTTCGGCGATCATTTTGTGGATATTAAAAAAATGTTCGGCGATTTGGTTATAAAAGACGATACCATTTAGAAAAGGAGACAATATGGGTAAGCGTGGAGGATATCCCGGAGGAATGCCGGGAAACATGAACAATCTTATGAAGCAGGCGCAGAGAATGCAGCGCCAGATGGAAGAACAGCAAAAGGAAATGGAGAATCGCGAGTTCGAGGCAACAGCGGGCGGCGGAGCGGTTCGTCTGGTAATTACCGGATCCAGAGAAGTAAAGAAGCTGGAAATTGATAAAGAAGCAGTGGATCCCGAGGATGTTGAAACCCTGCAGGATCTTTTGATTGCTGCAATGAACGAGGCACTCCGCATGGTGGAAGAAGCCAACGGAGAAGCCATGGGCAATATGGCAGGCGGACTGGACCTGGGAGGACTTAGATTTTAAATGAGTTCCGGAGATATGTATTCCGGGTATATCGGAAAGCTAATTGAAGAGTTGGAAAAACTGCCCGGAATCGGCAGCAAGTCGGCCCAGAGAATGGCATTTCACATTATCGGAATGCCGAAGGAACGCGTGGAGAAACTGTCTTCGGCAATCATGGAAGCCAAGGAACACATTCGTTATTGTGAGGAATGCTGTACTTTGACGGACCGTGACAAATGCAGTATCTGCTCCGATACCGAGAGGGATCATTCCACGATTATGGTGGTGGAAAATTCCAGAGATCTTGCAGCATACGAAAAAACCGGAAAGTACAAGGGTGTTTATCATGTTCTTCACGGAGCTATTTCTCCCATGCTCGGCATCGGGCCTGCGGACATCCGTCTGAAGGAACTGATTCACAGACTGGAAGGGGATGTAAACGAAGTAATCATCGCCACCAATTCAAGTCTTGAGGGTGAAACGACGGCCATGTACATCAGCAAGCTGATTAAGCCGACGGGAATTAAAGTAACAAGAATCGCCAGCGGGGTACCGGTGGGCGGAGATCTTGAGTATATCGACGAAGTGACGCTGCTTCGTGCGTTGGACGGAAGAACGGAAATCTAAAATAATAAAGGGGTGTTACCATGAGCGTTACCAACAGAAAGTTCGGAACAACAAAAAAAGGCGAAAAGGTTACGTTATATACCATTAAAAATGCGAAAGGAACGGAGGCGGATATTACCGATTTCGGAGCCATTCTCGTGGCGTTTCGTATGAAAGATAAGAACGGCGAAGTAAAGGATCTGGTTTTGGGATTTGACAATGTTAAGCCTTATCTCAAAGACGGAAACCATTTCGGTGCCACAATGGGACCGATTGCAAACCGTACCGCAAAAGCAAAGTTTGTATTAAACGGCAAAGAATATCGTCTGAAACCGAATGACGGAGAAAACAATCTTCATACCAGTTTGAAGAAAGCGTTCCCCAAATCCCTGTTTACGGGTAAGGCACATGACAACAGCATCACCTTTACATTAAAGAAGAAGGATATGGCCATGGGACATCCCGGAAATATGGATGTTGCCGTAACCTATACATTAACGGATGCGGACGAACTGGTCATTCACTACCATGCAACAACGGATAAGGAAACCTATATCAATATGACGAACCATGGCTATTTTAATTTGAACGGTCATGACAGCGGAAACATTTTCCATGAAAAAGTCCAAATTCGTGCGCAGGCATACACACCGATTGTAAAAGGTGCAATTCCCACCGGAGAGATTGCTTCGGTTGAGGGAACGCCGATGGACTTTACCGAAGAGAAAGAAGTCTGCAAAGATTTTACCTATAACTTTGATCAGATTGAATTGGCAAACGGATATGATCATAATTTCGTATTGGACAATTATGACCTGCAGGTTCGTGAAATTGCGAAAGTAACGGACGACCGTTCCGGCATTTGGATGAAGGTATTTACGGATTTGCCGGGCGTTCAGTTCTATACAGGCAACTGGATTAATGTAAAGAAGGCAAAAGGCGGAGTATCTTACGGTCCCCGCCAGGGTCTGTGTCTGGAAACACAGTATTACCCGAACAGCGTGAATGAAGATAAATTCCCGAAGCCGTTGTTTGGGCCGGATAAGCCGTTCGATTCCACGACGGTATATCAGTTCGGATTGATGTAGTCATTCGAAATAAAAGTTTAAGAGACTGGGTAGATGAAGAAAGACAAGAAGGAGAAGAAACCCATAAGATTTCCGGGCGCAAAGAAGTCCAAACCTTTGAACCGGTTTACGCCGAAACAGGTAACCAAGCGGGAGAAAGATAAATCTTCCACGGATTTGTGGAACAGAATCCTAAGGCACCGTACGGAAATTCTGATTCGCGTGGGAATCGTAATTGTTGTCCTTTTGCTGGCAACGGGGTTCTTCTATTTTAGCTATCTGAATAAAGAATATGAGCGTGTCAATGTGATTCGCCGCGTGGATTCCGTGGTCACCCTCGGTTCGGAAGTTATGCGTTTCGGCAGCAGTATTCTGGTATACAGCAATGACGGTATGAAATGTGTAAACGAAAAAGGCGAGGTGGTTTGGAACGAGACATTCCAGATGCAGAATCCGATGATTGATGTCAGCGGGGATGTGGTTGGAATCGCGGATTACAACGGCAGTACGATTTATATGATGAATAAGAGCGGAAAGCTCGGAAGCATTAATACCGGCATGCCGATTAGAAAGTTCTGTGTTTCCGCAAAGGGACTGGCAATTGCCATCTTGGATGATTCCGAAATCACGCCGATTCATATTTACGATACACAGGGAAACACCATTGCATATTTCTCAACAAGTATGCGCCATTCGGGATATCCGATTGACATTGCCATTACCGAGAGCGGTTATGTGGTTGCGGTATCCTATCTGTATGTGGACAATACTTCGTATAAGACGGATGTTGCATTTTACAATTTCGGAGAGGTCGGACAGAATCAGACCGACAATCTGGTCAGCGGATACACCTACAGCAATGCGATTGTCCCGGAAGTTCGCTTTATTGATAACGCCAATGCGGTAGCGGTAGCGGACAACCGACTGATGTTCTATTCGGGAGACCAGAAACCCGTCAGCTCTGCGGAAGTGCTGGTGGATAAAGAAATTGCTGCGGTATATTACGGCGAGCAGTATGTTGCGCTGGTATTCAACAATTCCGGAGAAGAGGACCGGTACAGCGCAAAGATTTTTGATCGTTCGGGTAAAATCCGGGATACCATAACCTTCAATATTGCCTATGAGGATATCATGTTCTCGGGCAATCAGGTGGTTGTTTACAGTTCCGATGAGTGTCTGGTGCATGTCATCGGCGGAATCGATAAATATAAAGGTCCGTTGGAAGGCGGCGTGCTTGCCATGCTTCCGACGGGTGTGAATTACCGGTATGTATTGGTTACGCATGATTCCATACAGACGGTGGAATTAAAATAGAACGATAACGGGTAGTATCCCGGACAAAGCAAAAATGCCCCGCAGCGCGGGGCATTTTTGCTTTTATCTATCGAAGTCTCATGACGGCATTTCCGATGTCCTTTACAAAGTTTTGCAGAATCGGGTCTACGAAGAACAGAATCCAGAAGGTACTTCCGAATACCAAAACCAATTCACGCTTTTTGAATTTGTTTTTAAACAGTTTCGGAAAAGCCTTCGTAATCATACGCAGGATGCAGAATCCTATGAATGCGCCGAAGAGATTGGTCATCAAATCATTGATATCCGTCAGTCTTCCGCAGAAAATCTGCATCAACTCAATTAAAAGCGTAATGGAGGATGCCCAGATCATGGTGTTTTTGAAAGAAAACAGGTCACGCCATAATGCAGGGAGGAAGACACCGAGCGGAATAAACAGAAAGATATTCAGCATGCAATTAAGAGCATCGTTTTTTATGTCATAAAAAGGAATCAGCTGAAAGCGTGGATTGAACTCAAAAGTCATAAGATCCGGCAGACCGGTTACACGATACACAACGACCAGATACAGGGAGAATAATATATAAAGGAATGTTTTGCGCCATTCCTTAAAATAGAGCTTTTGCATAATCAAAAACAACACCACGATTAACAGCGGTGTAATAAGCGTTTCCAAAGTCGGGAAAAGGTATTTAAGAAAAGAAAAAATGACGCCCATACAAAAGCCTTTCAAAGAACTCTTCACTATTATTATACTACCGGAAAAAGATTAGAACAATTCGTTTGATTTCGTATGAAAAAAGTTGTTGACAAGAGGTGTGCGGGGTGTTATTATAATCAAGCTGTCGCGAAAAATGCGACAGATATGTACCTTGACAAATGTAACTGTCAGAACCCCTGGTTCTTCCAGTTACGCGATTCGCATTTACAGATTTGCTTCGCAAATAGCGAATCGC
>CADCOL010000220.1 GCA_902803015.1 uncultured Lachnospiraceae bacterium
CATCTTACGATTCTGGATGACTGCTATAATGCAAACCCGGTTTCCATGAATTCGGCAATTGATTTGTTAAGTCTTTCCGAGGATACCAAGGTTGCGATTCTGGGCGATATGTTTGAACTCGGAAGCAATGAAATCTGGCTGCATGAAGGCGTCGGGAAATATGCCGTAAAGAAGGAAATCGATATTATCTGCTGTATCGGAGAAAAAGGAAAACACATCTACGAAGGAGCGGTTGAAGAAGAAAAAGAAAATGCGGATTCCTTCCTTACCGGTATTGAGAAGCATTTAAGCGACAACGCGTTTATGAATGAACTGAAGAATACCATGACCTGGAATGCGGATGAAGTTGCTGCGCTTGAAAAAGGAGAACGCAGGAAGATTCAGTATTACGCAACAAAGGAAGAATTTTACGCACATATTGAGGATGTGGTACATCCCAATGATGCGGTATTGGTTAAAGCCAGCCATGGAATGCATTTTGAAGAAATCGTGGAACGTTTGAAGGAGTTTTGATGAGCGGTATTTTAATTCAAAACGGATATATGGTAAATCCGGCTGAAAATAAGGAAGGATATGCGGATATCCGGATTCGGGACGGAATCATTGAACGAATCGAGTTTCGCGGAGATTCTCCTGCGCCTGGCGGAAAAGAGATTATGACGCCTTCTTCGGATGAAACGGTAGTTGATGCTTCGGGAATGTATGTATTTCCGGGGCTTGTGGATGCACATTCGCATTTCCGGGATCCCGGTTTTACTTATAAGGAGGATATTGAAAGCGGAGCCAGGGCAGCTGCTGCAGGCGGATATACCGCAGTTGTATTAATGTGTAACACAAATCCGACCGTGGATAACGTGGATACCCTTAAATATGTTCTGGACAAAGGGGAAAAAACGGATATTCATATCTATTCCTGCGGAAGCGTCAGTATCGGGTTAAAGGGAGAAATTCTGACCGATATGGAAGCACTGAAAAGAAACGGTGCAGTTGGATTTACCGATGACGGTATTCCGTTGATGAACGAGGCTTTTTTGGAAAACGCGATGCGAAAGAGTGCGGAGCTTAAAATGCCTGTAAGCCTGCATGAGGAAGATAAAACATTGATTTCCCAAAACGGAATCAATCACGGAAAGGCATCCGAATACTACGGAATTGAAGGTTCTCCGAAAGAAGCGGAAATCTCCCTGATTCGAAGGGACCTGAAAATCGCAAAAAAGACAGGAGCTTATATCGATATTCAGCATGTCAGCGCAAAAGAAAGCGTGGATTTGATTCGCTCGGCTGTTCTTTCACAAAAAGGAGAACGTCGGATTCATGCGGAAGCGACACCCCAGCATTTTACATTAACGGAAGATGCCGTAATAGAAATCGGAGCCAATGCTAAACTGAATCCGCCACTTCGTACGGAAGAAGACAGGCTTGGAATTATCGAAGGTCTTCGGGATAATACCATAGATATGATTGCAACGGATCATGCTCCCCACAGTGCGGAAGAGAAAAGCAGAAGCATTACGCAGGCACCGAGCGGAATGATCGGTTTGGAAACGGCACTGTCACTCAGCTACGAAAAACTTGTTTTGGAAAGCGGATTGCCGTTGATGGATGTAATTGCAAAACTTACCTGTAACCCGGCTTCGGTTTACGGACTGGATGAGGGAAATATTGCAATTGGAAAAGCGGCGAATCTGTGTCTTTTTGATTCCGAAACGGAATACGAGAAGAAAAGCTTTGCATCGAAATCCTGGAATTCCCCTTTTATCGGGCGCAGAATGAAGGGCAGTGTGGTAATGACGATTTGCGACGGAAAGATTATTTATAATCAATCGGAAGGATAAAAACATGGATTACAGAAAAAAAGAAACTACAGTTGTAGTTTCACAAGAAGAAATCAGCGACGGGATTTTTGATCTGCGTGTGAAAACAGAAGCTGCCGGCTATGCTAAGCCGGGGCAGTTTGTCGGATTGTTTCCCCCGTCGGACGGTCATCTTTTGATGCGCCCGATCAGTATCTGTGAAAGTGATGCCGAAAGCAAAACACTTCGTATGGTTTACCGTATTGCGGGAGACGGAACGAAATTGCTGTCCGGTTTGAAAGCAGGGGACAATGTGGAAATGCTTTCTCTTCTGGGGAACGGATTTCCGACCGGAGAAGCAGTCGGAAAATGTATCGTGCTTATGGGAGGCGGAATCGGAATTCCTCCGATGCTCGGAGTGTCAAAGTCCCTGCAGGAAGAGAATGTCCATGCATTTTTAGGATACAGAAACAAGGATACTTTTCTTTCCGAAGATTTTCGAAAATATGCAAACGTTCATATAGCAAGTGAAGACGGAAGCATTGGTGTAAAAGGAAATGTCCTTGATGCCTTGACAGCAGAAAGTGAAGTAAAGCCCGAGATTATTATGGCCTGCGGACCGATGCCCATGCTTCGTGCCATTAAAAAATATGCCGAAGAAAATCAGATTATTGCATATATTTCATTGGAAGAGCGTATGGCATGCGGAGTCGGAGCGTGCCTGGGATGTGTGGCGAAAACCGTAAACAAGGATGCACATTCTCATGTAAACAATACCAGAATCTGTACGGAAGGCCCCGTATTTGATGCAAGAGAAGTGGAGATTTAAGGATGGATACAAGAGTAACGATTGCGGGGGTTGAATTCAAAAACCCTGTTATGACGGCATCCGGAACTTTCGGTTCCGGAATGGAATACAGTGACTTTGTGGATTTGAACAGGCTTGGAGCTGTTGTTACAAAGGGAGTTGCCAATGTACCGTGGCCGGGAAATCCGACACCCAGAGTAACGGAAACTCCGAGCGGGATGCTGAATGCCATTGGTTTGCAGAACCCCGGGATAGATGTTTTTATAGAAAGAGATTTGGAATTCCTGAGAAACTATGATGTTCCGGTGATTGTAAATGTCTGCGGAAAAAGTGTGGAAGATTATCTTACAGTTGTAGAACGATTGGCGGATACGGATGTAAGCATGCTTGAGATCAATGTTTCCTGTCCGAATGTGAAGGAAGGAGCCATTGCATTCGGTCAGAACAAGGATGCGCTTTTTGACATTACAAAAAGGATCAAGGAAATTGCAAAACAACCGGTAATCATGAAACTGAGTCCGAATGTAACGGATATCACCGAAATGGCCAGGGCTGCGGAAGCTGCCGGAGCGGATGCGATTTCGTTGATTAATACGATTACCGGAATGAAGATTGACATCAAAAGAAGAAGTTTTGTACTGGCGAATAAAACCGGAGGCCTCTCCGGACCCGCCATTCGGCCGGTTGCGGTACGAATGGTATATCAGTGTGCCAATGCGGTTAAGATTCCCATTATCGGTATGGGAGGTATCGCAAGTGCGGAAGATGCATTGGAATTCATTATGGCAGGTGCAACGGCGGTGAGCGTGGGGGCGTATAATTTTGTAAATCCTTATTCCACCGTGGAAATTGTTGAAGGAATTGAGAAATACCTTTCCGAAACGGGTACACAGAGTGTCCGTGAACTGATTGGGTGCGTGAAATAGAGGAAGTATGGAAAGTATTACACAAAAGGGATATGCCAAAATCAATCTCGGTCTGGATGTTTTAAGACGTCGGGAAGACGGTTACCATGAACTGCGCATGATCATGCAGACAGTGGATATTTATGATGAACTCCTGATTGAAAAAACAGATGAAAACGGCATGGTTACACTGACAGCAAATTGTGAGGGCCTGCCTTTGGATGAGAATAATCTGATTGTAAAAGCGGCAAGGATTATGATGGACACCTATCATTTAAGCGGCGGACTCCGGATTCATCTGACGAAGCAGATTCCCATGGCGGCCGGAATGGCAGGCGGCAGTGCGGATGCTGCGGCAACTTTTCTCGGAATCAATCGATTGTTCGGATTGAATCTTACAAAAGAGGAACTTGAAAAACACGGAGTCCGGGTCGGTGCGGATGTTCCGTACTGTATTCTCGGAGGAACCTGTCTGGCGGAAGGAATCGGCGAGATTCTGACGCCGATCAGACAACTGCCGGATGTTCCGGTTGTAATCGTAAAACCGGATTTTGATGTATCCACGGGATATGTGTACGGAAATCTTCACGCGGATACCCTGAAAAATCATCCGGATATCGATTC
>CADCOL010000221.1 GCA_902803015.1 uncultured Lachnospiraceae bacterium
AATCATGAAAATTCTTGCGGACCCGACGCCTTTAGAACAGTCGGTCAGAGTTAAAAAAGCCGGCTTTGTATGGCTGGGATTCCTTCTCGGAGCATACGGCGGGCATCTCTTTTTGATGAAGAAAAAAAGGGCCTGGATTTATTTGGCACTCGGTGTTGTCGGTATGAGTGTTCCGATTCTGTTTCTGTACACATCCGGAATCAGTTTTGCGGATGCATATCTTGCATGCTTTATCGAAAAAGACGCGGAAGGGTACATTGAAATGAATGATTATAATTATTGGTTGTAGAGCAATATATTGTTATTATTTGCGTTTTAGGTATTTGATTTTAGCACTTTGCTATGCTAAAATAATCATAATAATTTTATTTGTTGGACTTATGTTGGATTGGGGGATCCGGCATAGGAATTTTAGTATTGAGGGTTACGCATGAAAGACTGTAAGAATATTTTGTACATCGGTGCAGATCTTAATGCACAATCATCTTTGCGTAAATTACGTAAATTCACTACCATTGCCGCAAGCAAGGGCTATCGCGTTGCGGCTGTCTGGCCGGGCTTTTCCTGGCAATCCACCGAAGATAAATGGAGAATAAACTTCTTTCGGATTTTCCAAAAACACGATGCGTGTGCGGTTGTGTTTGATGGGGAGTTCATGAAGGAAATTGAAGCTGCCGAGGAACTTTGTACACTTTTTAACGAAAAAGGCATTCCGGTAATTGCGTTGGATGTAGATATTCCGGGTGCCGTCAGCGTGAGGTTTGATGAAGAGGCGGCAGTAGAGGAACTGGTTCGTCATGTGATGTCGGTTCATAAACGCAGAAATCTTCTGTTCTTCGGAGATTCCTGCCAGGCAGTATCATCAGATCGGGCGGCAGATGCATTCGTCAGAAGCCTGAAGGAAGCAGGAATCGAAGATGCTGAAAACCGCGTATCGTATGCGCCGTTCCGTTACGGTTACGGAGTTGCTCCGGTTGCCGCGAAACTGGCTGTTTTTCAGCCGGATGCTGTTATCTGTTCCGACAACAATATCGCAAATGTGGCGGTAGCCATTCTGCAGAATATGGGAAAGTCCGTACCCGACGATGTAATTGTGACCGGCTTAAACGGTGTCAGCAAATACAAATCCGGAATCCCGAACCTGACTACGGCACGCAGAAATATTACGCTTCAGGCGCAGCATTGTTTTAGTGTCATTGAACACATTCTGAAAGCTGATTCCGAGGAAACTTCGAATGTCATTATGCCCGAGGAAATGGTTTATTCGGAATCCTGCGGCTGCAATACATATGAAATGATTGCCGATACGGATGAACTGATTCGTTCCTTAATTGTACAAAGAGAATGGGCATGCATGCAGGAACGCCGTCAGGGCACACTGTATGAAAGAGTCATGCAAAGTTCGACGGTGGAAGAAAGAAAGGAAATCTTCCGGGACTGTCTTCCGGAAATGACCTACCTGTGTCTGCGAAAAGACTTTCTGGATAATCCGACAACGAATATCGGTGAGCTTTCACCGGGTGAGGATTTTGTGGTTTTTGCCGCATCGGATCCAAACATGGAAGGTAAGATGTTTAACAGTGAGGAATTTGACGTAAGACTGGAAAAACAGCTTCGTAATGCAGCTCCGTTAATCATGTATCCTGTTTTTGCCAAGAGACAGTACTTCGGATTCATTGTTTCTGAGGCTCCGGGATTCGCGGAACTTCAGATGATGATGGGACGTTTGCTGCTTGAAATGTGCAGAAGCCTGTCCATCCTGGTAAGCCGTGAGGAATTGAAGATTCGCTCCGAAGAGCTGGAGGACATGAATGAATATCTGAACAATGTAAAATACATTGATTCGTTCACGGGTTTTTTAAATCACAACGGTTTAATCATGGAACTCGAAAACTGCAAGGCAGAATGCATTTCGAGCAGAAAGACCATTTATACGATTTGCGTGGATTTGGATCATCTCGGAAACATCAACGATGTGTACGGACATTCCGAGGGTGATTATGCCATTATGCAGCTTTCCAAGATTATTAAGGAGTCTTCGTCTCCCGCCAATCTGCTGGCACACATCGGAAGCGACGAGTTTATTGTGGTGCTTCGCGAGGATGAGAGTTCGAAGGATGAGGTTGAGTATTTTATCAACCGTGTGAAGAACAAAGTGGCTTCCTTTAACAAGGAATCCGATAAAGAATATACGCTGAATGTCAATGTCAGCACGAGTATCACCGTTCCGTACGAGGATACGGATTTGGGTAAAATTGTTGACGAAGCGCTTTTGAATAAGCGTCTTGTAAAGAATAACCGCAAGGCTTCCAATTCGGAAAGCGTGGAAATGACACCCGAAGAATTGAAACAGGTGGAAGTAATTAAGGATGTGATTGACAACAACCGTTTCCGTTATGCTTTCCAGCCGATTGTCAATGCGAAGACAGGTGACATTTTCGGCTACGAAGCATTGATGCGTACCGATTTGGAACACAGTATTTCCCCGCTTACAATCATTAAATACTCGACTGCAAACGAGCGATTGTATGATATTGAACGGGCGACGTTCTTTAACATTCTGGATACGGTTTCGGCAAACCGCGACAAGGTGGAAGGAAAGAAAATCTTCATCAACAGTATTCCCGGTTACCAGCTTGATGCGGCTGATTTTGATCAGTTAAGAAAGAAGTATTCCGACATCTTAAAAGAGGTCTTTATTGAGGTAACCGAGCAGTCCGAGCAGAATGACGAAGAGGTTCGTGTTTTGACCGAACGAAGTGTCAAGGACGGCTTCGGGATCGCCATCGACGATTACGGCGTTGGGTATGCCAATACGACATCCCTGCTTCGTTATACGCCGAACTGTATTAAAATTGACCGCCTGCTGATTCAGGATTTGCAAAACGATCCGAGAAAGCAGCATTTTGTAAAGAATATCATTGAATTTGCCCACAACAATAACTGCTATGCGCTTGCGGAAGGCGTGGAAACTTCCGGCGAGTTGAAGGCAAGCATTAATCTGGGTGTGGATTTAATTCAGGGATTTTACACGGCGAAGCCGAGTTTTGAAATCGTGGATCATATCGAAGAACTGATTCAGAAAGAGATTCTCGAATGCAATGCGTCTCCTGCGGAAAAACGCTTCAGCAAGCTGTACGTGGTCAGCAAGGAAAAAGAGCTTATGCTGACAAGAATCGGTCTGGAGATGTATACCGATATTCTGATTTCCGGCCAGGAAGTGGTTTTAAGCGGAAACCTCGATTATCCCGCACAGGTTAAAATCCGTATCAAGGACAATACCGATTCGACGCTGACCATTCGCAACGCGATTCTGGATAACGAGAAGGATGAAGTGGGAATCGAAATCGGCGAGAATGCAACGCTGACCCTGATTGTTGAGGGCGATAATTACATCAATTCCAACGGGATTCGTGTTCCGGCGTCCTCTACTTTGAAACTGCAGGGTAACGGTAACTTAAGCATAAAGACCAAATGCCAGGAGGCATTCGGTATCGGCAATGATTTGCAGCATCCGTTCGGAACGATTCTGTCGGATATTTCAGGTAACCTGAGTATCGACTTAAACGGCGAGAAGGCAGTCGGTATCGGTGGCTGTGTTCCGGGACAGGGCGTCAAGATTATGCTTAAGGGCGGCGATAACAGTATTAAGGCTTCCTCAACGGCATTCGTCGGAATCGGAGCTTTCTCCGGACAGGTAAATGTACTTCTGACCGAGATGCATATGGCCATCAATTACAATGTCATTAACGGTGTAGGAATCGGATCGCCTTCGGGTACCAGCAATATTCGTGTTTCCAATCTGCTGCTTGAAATAAAGGCCGGCGGAAAGAGCATTACCGGTATGGGCGGCGGACCGGGTACCCAGAACAATATTGAGATTGCTTCGGCGGAAGTGATTCTGAATATGAATGCGCCGCGTGTTATCATGGTCGGATGTGCAATGGGACATTCAAAAATCTATGCGGAGCATACAAGGCTTGAACTGCATGGCTCCGGCGGACATATTATGGGTATGGGTTCTGCGGATATGGGCAGCGAAATTGTGCTTAAGAGTGTCGGTGTGGCGATTAAGATTTCCTCGGATGATCCTATGCCGATTGGTGCGAAACCGGAGAATTGCGATTTCGGCGCAAGCGAACCGGAGATTCAGATTATTAACTATTCTGCGGAAGGCGGAGAACATTAAGGACCGTCAAAGTGTCGTCACAAACCTGAAAAGAGATATTGAATCCGGCGTAGGATATTCCGTATATCCGCGCCGGATCGTCATGATAGGAAGGGCGCGGATCTTCGGCAAGAACTGCCGTAAGGCCGGCTCTTTTTTCTTCGGGGATTACGGAAAGGATCTCTTCGGGGATTTTTACCGTAAGACGGTAATCCTTTAATTCTTCGGCAAAACTGCCCGTGGCATCTTCTCTGCAGTCGGTGTAAGGAATGTAGGGCTTGATGTCGACGATTCGTGTACCGTCTTTCATGTCGACACCGGAGACGATGAGTTCGGGTCCGTTTTCGGTCAGACGGATTTCCTCGAGTCTTACGCAGGATAAACCGATACGGTTCGGGCGGAACGGAGAACGCGTTGCAAACACACCGACTCTGGTGTTGCCTCCGAGGCGGGGCGGACGAACCGTGGCATGAAAGCTTTCGGGTTCGGGAACGTCAAATTCCCATAAAAGCCAGATATAATTGAATTCCCCGAGTCCTTTTACGGCATCGGCGGAGCGGTATTTCGGCTCAAAAACAACAATCCCCTGAAGATCGCGGATGCGTCCGCTCTGTCGGGGGATTCCGAATTTATCGGGAAAATCGGTTTTGATGGTTGCAATGTATTCCAAGTGGGTACTCCTTAATGGTAATCGACCTG